>JBDTNW010000118.1:0-5620 GCA_039933575.1 Pseudolysinimonas sp.
CGCCCGGGGCTGACCGATCCGATCGCGCAACAGTTTCTCGCTGCCGTCGGGGGAGAGGCGCGACCCAAGTACGGCTGGACCGACGTTGCCCGCTTTGCCGCCCTCGGCATCCCGGCGGTGAACTACGGCCCGGGCGACCCGTCGCTCGCGCATGCCGACGATGAGCGCGTGCCGGTTGAACAGATCGAACGCGTCGAGCGAGGCCTGCGGGCGTGGTTGAGCTCTTAACCCGCCTGCGCCGCTGGCCTTGGTGGGGCCAGGTCCTCGCGATCTTCGTGACCTCGCGGATCGTGACCACCGTGATCATGCTCGTGGTCGCGAGCGTGCAGCAGCGGAGTGACCGCACCGGCGAGCAGCCGAACATCTTCGAATTCTCGAACATCTGGGACGGCCAGTGGTACTGGACCATCAACCAGTCGGGCTACCCCGATCACATCGTTCGGGATGCCAACGGGCACACGGGGGAGAGCGCGTGGGCATTCTTCCCGGCCTTCCCATTCCTGCTGCGGATCTTCACGGTGTTTGGCATCCCGTTCCCGGTGATCGCGCCCTTCGCCGCGCTGCTGTTTGCCGGCGGCGCGGCGCTGATCTTCTTCAGGCTGATGTCGAAGTTCCTGCCCGAGGGCTCCGCGCTGTTCGCGACCGCGCTGCTGTGCTTCGCGCCGCTGTCGACCGTGTTGCAGGTGTCGTACGCGGAGTCGATGCAACTGTTCCTGCTCTTCCTCGCCCTGCTCTTCCTAGTCGAGCGAAGATACGTGCTGATCATCCCGGTGGTTCTCGTGATGGCGTTCACTCGGCCAAGCGGGTTGGCGTTCGCGTTGCTGATGCTGCTGCATCTGGTGCAACGGTTTGTGGCGAGGAAGCGCGATCCGTTCCCCTGGCGCGAGCGCGGCTGGGTTGTTGTCGTCGGACTCGTGAGTGCCGTGGCCGGGGTCGCCTGGATCTTCATCGCCTGGGCAGCCACCGGCGACCCTGCGGCCTACACCGACACCGAACTGGTCTGGCGGGCCGGGTACATCGGGCACGATCTGCTGCCGTTCACCCCGTGGACCTACGGGGCGCAATGGTGGGCCCAGAAGTGGTGGCACCTTCCCGACCCGTGGAGCCTGGTGATCGGCCTCGGCCTGCTCGCGCTGTTGGTCGGCGGATTCGTGGTGTTCCTGCTGTCACGACCTGCGCGCCGACTCGGCCCCGACATCCGGTTCTGGCTGATCGCCTATGCGGTGTACCTGCTCGCGGTGTTCTTTCCGCAGTCGAGCACCTTCCGGTTGCTCGTGCCGTTCGCCCCGGCGCTGGGCGCGCTGGCGGTGCCGAAGTCGCCGATCTGGCGCGCCGGGCTGCTCGTTGCGGGGGTCATCGGGCAGGCGCTGTGGACCTATTGGCTGTGGCGAGCCGACCTCAACGACTGGACTCCGCCCTAGCATCCGACGCCGGGCGGGAACTCCGGATCGGGCTCTGGGTTTCGAGAGGCCGCAGAGATGCGGGATAATGGAGCTTCAGGGCATCCGAAAGGGGAACCAACGCATGGCTGCGATGAAGCCGAGGACCGTTGACGGACCGATGGAGGCCGTCAAAGAAGGGCGTCTGATCATCGTCCGTGTTCCGCTCGAGGGTGGAGGCCGTCTCGTGGTCTCCGTCAACGACGCCGAAGCCAAAGAGCTTTGGGAGACCCTCGGCAGAGTGGTCAACCCCGCCTGAGCTCCCCTAGTCGGAGACTTTGACTAGCTGGAGCAATCCGTCTCCGGCGGCGCTCAGTGACGCGATGACCGCGGATGACTCCGAGATCGTCGCGAGCAGGGCACGGTAGTCGGCAACAGTTTCGTCGCGCGCTGCCGGGTCGGCCACGCGCCCGCGCCACAGCGCGTGCGCGACCACGACGATGCCGCCGCGTCGAGCAAGGCGCAGGCCGTGTTCGACGTAGTCCAGAAGCGACTCGGTGTCGGCGTCGATGAAGATCAGGTCGTACGCCCCGTCGTTCATGCGCGGCAGAACATCGAGCGCGGTGCCGGTGATGAGCCGGATGCGATTGGCCGGCACTTCTGCCTCAGCGAACGCCGTTCGGGCGGCTTGCTGGTGCTCGAACTCGATGTCGATCGACGTGAGGATGGCCAGCGGTGCACCGCGGAACAGCCACAGCCCGCTCACACCCGCTCCGGTGCCGATCTCGACGATCGAGTGACACGTGCTCGCGGCCGCGAGAAGTGCAAGTTGTGCACCCATCGCGGGGCTGACGGCGTCAATACCCAACTCAAGTGAGTGCTGGCGGGCAGTTGCGATCGCCTCCGGTTCGACGACGAACTCTTCGGCGTAACGCCAGCTCGTCTCCTTGTCGGCCATCGCCCCCCAGCGTAGTGGAGCGCGTATCGCCGGACCCGGTTCCACCCAGGCAGCCCCGCTATCCTGAGCCCGTGTCCTTCGGACTGACCTTCGACAAGCTGCTGATCATTTTGGTGATCGCGGTGTTCCTCATCGGTCCCGAACGGCTGCCCGGCTATGCCGCCCAGCTCGCCCGCCTGGTGAAGACCCTCCGGGGTTTCGCGAACGGCGCCCGCGACCGCATGCGTGAAGAGATGGGTCCCGAGTTCGACGAGGTCGACTGGAAAAAACTCGACCCTCGCCAATACGACCCCAGACGGATCATCCGCGAAGCTCTCCTCGACGACGACACAACAACAAAGCCGGTCTCGCAAGGCGCCCCCGCCGCGACCCCCGCGTACCGCGAAACGGCCTACGAGCAACGCCAACGCCGCCAAGGCAAAGGCCGCCCCGCCCCCTACGACCCCGAATCCACCTAACCAGCTGAGCGCGCGGGAGTCGCTGAGCGTTACCTGGCCGGCATGAACATGGGCAGCTTGGCCGTCGCCTTCGGTTGCCATAGCGCTGCGGTGACCCTCAGACCCCGCGGAAAAGTCCAACGCTGAGATCTCGCGGGGTGCGGGCCGGGTTCACCCCCGATGCTACGCCCGAGGTCCGAACCGAGTAGCGGACGGTGGTCGAATACCAATCTCGGGCGAAGTCAGTCGACGACCACCCCATCGGAAAGTCGATATCGCCGTGACGCGCTCCGACCGCCGAAGTCCGCATATGCCAGCGTGACCGTGTCCTCCTCGCTGCGTTGGACGCTCCACCCAGAGAAGTCGCCGCGAACCGCCCAAGCGAGATTCAGGTCGTCGGTGAAGAAGAATACGGCGTACTCGGAAATGCAGAGCAGTCCAGCGTTTTCGAGAACCCAAACTCCCCTCCATCGATCTCGAGGATCTTCCTCTCCATCAACCCCCACGGGCTCAAATACAGGCTGACCGCTATTGATGTTGTACGCATGGATCAGATCGGCGTGAGAAGGAAAGAAGAAGAGTCTTCCTGTCTCGGTATCCAGGAAGGTGTCACCGTGCGTCAGATCGAGGGCGACGTCCTCGGGCAACTCGAAGTCTTCCCCAACCAGGGAGTGAACAAGGGCCGACCTTGCCCCGCTCAGCTCGATGTAACCCCATTTGCCAAGATCACCCCGGCCACCCAAGTACTCCACACGCGTCATTGTCATCTCAGCCCCGGCTTGAAGTATCGCGCTTCGCGACCCAAATTGCCAACGGCGCTTGCGAGTGCCTCGTCGCCGGTCACGAGCGGGAGAGTCCAACGTTGACATCTCGCGGGATGCGGGCCGGGTTCACCTCAGGTGGTGCGCCGAGATCGGGGCCGAGCAGCGGGACGGTTTGTTGAAGACCAAGACTCGGTCGAAGTCAGTCGACGATCATCCCATCTGAGAGTTGGTATCGTCGCGATTCAATGTGACCGTCGAAATCCTTCCATTCCATCGTGACTGTGTTGGCATCCTGTGCACCCAAATCCCATCCAGCGAAATCGTCGCGAACCACCCACTGGAATGCCATGTCTTCGCCGAAGTAGAACAGGGCGTGCTCGGAAATGTGGAGTAGTCCGCCGCTTTCAAGAATCCAAAATCCCCGCCAACGATATGAAGTATTTTCTTCCCCGTCGGTGGCGATTGGGTCAAATATTGGTTGACCGTTGTTGATGTCGTACGCGTGGATCAGATCGCCGTGCGAGGGAAAGAAGGTGAGTGTGCCCACGTCAGGGTTCAAGAAAGTGTCGGACCACCCGAAATCGGCGGCGACATCTTCGGGGCAACTCGAAGTCCATACCACCCCGGTAGTGAACGAGGGCTGACCTTGCGCCAGTGATCTCGATGTATCCCCATTTGCCGAGATCACCCCGGCCACCCAGATATTCCACGCGTGTGATTGTCATTTCGCCCCCCTGTCGGAAGAGTCGCGCTTCGCCTCCGAGCTTAGCGATGGCCTGAGCTAGGGCCCGGTCGCCGGTCACGAGTGGGATTCCAAGGTCTAGGGCTGTCGCTCCAATCGCCATGTCACCTTCGAAGCCGCGTTCTGCTGCGCCAGACTCCTTCAAGGCCCCGCCGCACAGTGAAACGACGAAGCACAGCATTCAGGACCGGATTGCGGAGCCCCGCTCTAAGAGCCGTGGCGGAATTCAGCCCTATTAGGGGATCTGAGGGTTTAGCGGAGGTGGAATCGCCGCAACGCCTTGAGGACGAAGGTGATGAGGCCGACCATCCCCTTCCATTCCCGCCCCGTGCGGGGCAACTGGAGGATGCCGGTGGCATTCGCGATCGTGTGCGATTCGACGAAGCGCAGCAGACCCTCGGGTCCATTGCGTCGGCCCAGACCGGAGAGCTTCACGCCACCCATCGGGGCGTCGACTGCGCTGAAAGATGCCCGGTACCCCTCGTTGATGTTGACCGATCCGGCGTCGATTCCCGCCGCGACCCGACGCGCCCGGGACATCGATCCCGACAGCACCGAGGCGTTGAGCCCGAACTCGGAGTCGTTGGCGAGGGCGACTGCCTCGTCGGCATTGTCGACGACACGGATAGCGACGAGGGCTCCGAAGGTTTCATCGCGGTCGCACGACATTTCGCTCGTCACGTTCGTAAGCACCGTGGGCTCGATGAAGTACGGTCCGAGCTCGGGGCGCGGCTTGCCGCCGGCCAGCACGGTCGCGCCTTTCTTGACGGCATCCTCGATGTGGGCTGTGACGCGTTTGAATTGCGCTTCGGTCGCAAGCGAGCCGACATCCGTCGTGTAGTCGAAGGCGGCGCCGAGCACGAGCGACGAGGTGCGGGCAGCAAACGCGGTCGTGAAGGCATCCGCGATGCCCTTCTCGACGTAGATGCGTTCCATCGACACGCACAACTGACCGGATGCCGCAAAGCATCCGTAGGCGGCGTCGGCAGCAGCTTTGTCCGGGTTGACGTCGTCGAGCACGATCATCGGGTTCTTGCCACCCAGTTCGAGCGAAACCCCGACCAGGCGACGCGAGGCGCGTTCGGCGACGACCTTTCCGGTGGCGGTCGACCCGGTGAAGCACACGTAGTCGGCCACATCGACGACGGCGTTTCCGATGTCGGCGCCGGGGCCGGTCACGACCGCCCACAGGTCGGCCGGGACGCCGGCGTCGATGAATGCGCGGCGGGCCATCAGGATCGTGAGCGCACCCTGGTCGTCGGCTTTCTGCACGACGCCGTTACCTGCGGCGAGCGCTGGAGCGATGTCCATGATGGCGAGCGCGAACGGGTAGTTCCAGG
>JBDTNW010000119.1:0-5589 GCA_039933575.1 Pseudolysinimonas sp.
CTCGCCGTCGTCACCGGCGCGAAGCGCGGCATCGGGTTCGCGATGGCCGAGGCTTTGGCCGAAGCCGGTGCCGACGTCATCGGGGTCAGCGCGTCGATCGAGGCCAGCGGCAGCGCAATCGAAGCCGCGGTCACGAGCCACGGGCGAAAGTTTGAGGCGATCGCCTGCGACTTCGCCGACCCAGAAGCCGTCGTTCGCCTCGGCGCGCAGTTGGCTGAGCGCCCGATCGACATCCTGGTCAACAACGCGGGAACGATCCGCCGCGCGCCGGCTGCGGAGCACCCGCTGGAGTGGTGGGACGAGGTGCTGCGCGTCGACCTGACCAGCCCGTTCGTGCTCACCCAGGCGATCGCCCGCGGGATGCTGGAGCGCGGTCGCGGCAAGGTCATCTTCACCGCGTCACTGCTCACCTTCCAGGGTGGGATCAATGTGCCGGGCTACGCCGCCGCGAAGTCGGGCATCGGCGGCCTCACGAAGGCGCTTGCGAACGAGTGGACCGCGCGCGGTGTCTCCGTCAATGCGATCGCCCCCGGCTACATCGCCACCGACAACACGCAGGCGCTTCAAGACGATCCCGACCGGTCGCGCTCGATTCTCGATCGCATCCCTGCCGGACGTTGGGGACAGGCATCCGACCTGGGCGGCGCGGTCGTGTTTCTCGCTTCGGCCGCATCCGACTACGTTTCGGGCGTCGTGCTGCCGGTCGACGGCGGGTGGCTCGGACGATGACGACGGCGGGAGCCCTCGACGGGCATCGGATCGTTCCGGTCGTCGTGATCGACGACCCGGCGCGGGCCGCCGACGTCGCGCACGCTCTTGCCGCTGGCGGCATCCACTGCGCCGAGATCACCCTGCGCACGCCGGCCGGTATCGAGGCGATCAGGGCGATGGCTGAAGTATCTGGATTCGTCGTCGGTGCCGGCACCGTGGTGAATGTCGAGCAGGCGAACGCGGTGTTGGATGCCGGCGCGCAGTTCATCGTCAGTCCCGGCTTCTCCGCCTCGATCGTTGATGCGGTCCGCTCGCGCGGGGCCGGGGTTCTGCCGGGCATTGCCACGGGAACCGAAGCGCTGACTGCCCTTCAGGCCGGACTCGATGTCGTCAAGTTCTTTCCCGCCGATCGACTCGGCGGACTCGCCACCATCCGAGCGCTCGCCGCACCGTTTCCGCAACTTGGATTCGTTCCGAGCGGCGGCGTGACGGCGCAGAGCGCTCCCGAATACCTCGCTGATCCTGCGGTGCCCGCGGTGAGCGGCTCCTGGATGGTCGCCCGCGACCTGATCACTGCGGGTGACTTCGCGACCATCACCCGGCTCAGTCGGGAAGCTGTCGCAGCGATCGGCGCACCGTGACCGACAGCATCGGGGTCACGGGGCCGGGCGTCGTCACGATTGGCGAGACCATGGGCCTCTTTGGCGCTGTCGACATCGGCCCCCGACCCGACCGCTACCGCCTCGGGATCGGCGGCGCTGAGAGCAACGTCGCGATTGGGCTGGCCCGCCTCGGAACCCGTGCAACCTGGATCGGCCGGGTTGGCACGGACAGCGCCGGAGATTTGGTGCGCCGCGAACTTCGCGCCGAAGGGGTCGAGGCAGTTGCGATCGTCGACCCCGAAGCACCCACCGGCCTGATGGTCAAGCATCGCCCGCACGGATCGGCGACCCGAGTGGAGTACCACCGTCGCGGCAGCGCGGGCAGCCGCCTGCGGCCCGAAGATCTCGATCCCGATCTGATTCGGGATGCCGACCTCCTCCACGTCACGGGCATCACCCCGGCACTTTCCCCCACCGCTGCGGCAGCGATCGACCATGCCATCGATCTCGCGGTCGCGGCCGGCATTCCGGTCTCATTCGACATCAATCACCGCGCGTCACTGTGGACGGGACGTTCGCCGGTCGAGACCTACCTGTCGATCGCTCGACGGGCGAACATCCTCTTCGCCGGAGAAGATGAGGCGGCCCTCATTGTCGAGGGCTCATCGGCCACAGACCTGGCCCGCGCACTCACTGCGCTCGGACCAAGCCAGGTGCTCGTGAAACTCGGCGCTGAGGGGTGCGTCGCGATTATCGACGGCGACCTGATCACGGCCCCTGCGATCCCGATCGTTCCCATTGACACTGTCGGGGCCGGCGATGCTTTCGCGGCTGGCTACCTCGCCGAACTTCTCGCTGGGTCGACTCCGACTGAACGGCTCGCGATCGCGGTGCGGGCCGGAGCCTTCGCCTGCCTCGGCCCCGGCGATTGGGAGAGCCTCCCGAGGCGGGGCGACCTCGCCTCCCTCGACCGTGGCGCCGATCCGGTCATCCGCTGACCGTCTGAACCAAATTTCGCGCCGTCGACCTGGTTAACGGTTCCGTTACCGATCCGAGACCCGGGTAGGACATGTGATGTATGCTGTTTCCGCACGCAGCTATGCGGCACCACCAATCAAGGGCGATGATGAAGATCACGGGGTATCGCTGCATTCGCAGTTACCACGACTGGGGACGGCCGGTAGGCGACGTCAACGGCTTCGTCGAGTCCGGGATGACCGAGGTTCCGATCGTCGTCATCGAGACCGATGCGGGCATCACGGGCTACGGCACGGGTTCGCACGAGGGAATCGATCGAGTATTCCCGGCCCTTGAGGGCCAAGACCCGCTGGCTGTCACGACCCTGTACGACCGGATGCTGGCGCGAGTATTCAAGGCTGGTCACGCCGGGGCGACTTTTGGCGGCATCGGCACTCTCGACATGGCGCTGTGGGATATCAAGGCCAAAGCCGCTGGGCAACCTCTGTGGCGCCTCCTGGGGGGCGGTGACCGCTTCGTCGCCGGCTACGCGTCGGGACTCGACATCGCACTCGACGACGAGGAACTCGCGAACTGGTACCACGAGATGGGCAATCGCGGGTTCCGCAGCGGAAAGCTCAAGGGCGGTCGCGATGTTGAAGACGACGTCCGCCGCCTCGGCATCGTGTCCGATGCGCTCGCGCGCGACACCACACGCCCCGCGCTGATGCTCGACGCGAACGAATCGTGGAACCTGAAGCAGGCGGTTCGTTATGTCAGTCGGGTCGAGGAAGTGCACGACCTGACCTGGATCGAAGAACCGTTGCGCCGCTGGGACACCGCTGGCAATGCTCGACTTTCGGCGTCGATCCGAGCCGCCGTCGCGACCGGCGAGAACCTCACCGGTCTGGAGCAATACCGGCCCCTCCTCGACGCGAATGCCGTCGACATCGTGCAGGCGGCCTCCGTCTGGGGCATCACGAACTTCTTGCGCGTCTCGATCGCCGCGCATAGCCGCGACCTTCCGATGAGCCCTGTGGGTCTCACGGCCAACGCAGGCGTAGCGCACGCCGCCGCCGCGATCCCGAATCACCTGTCGGCCGAGGTACAAGACCTGGGCGCGCCGTTCGGAACCACTGTCGATGCCGAATACGCCGACGGTGGAATCGTGCTCGGCGACCAGCCCGGAGTCGGGTTGATCGTCGACGAGGCAAAAATCCTCGCCGAGGGACAAAAGTCCGCATCCTGGCTGATCCCGCAGGGACCGCACGTCCGGCCGAGTCGCGCGGGCCTACGGCTCGTCGCCGAACCCGCCGACGCGTGCTAGTCCTGAACTTCACCCACCTAAACTGAGCGCATGACCGACGTGGCGGCCGACATCGAGGCAAACAAGCTGGTCCTGAATGGGATGCCTGCTCGCACTCCGGCGGCCCGACTTGGTGTGGCAGTTGTGAGCGACTTGGTGAACGCTGTCGTGACCGGTGAGCTCGTGCCCGGAGCAGTCTTGCCGCCCGAGGGAGCGTTGAGCCAACGGTTCGGTGTCAGTCGCACGGTGATCCGCGAGTCTGTGAAGCGCGTCGAAGAAAAGGGCCTTCTGACGGTCGCACAGGGGCGGGGTACCTCCGTCAACCCGCCCAGTTCGTGGAACGTTCTCGACCCGGTCGTGCTCTCCGCTTTGGTCGACCATGACGACTCACTCGGGGTCCTCGACGATCTCTCGGTGGTTCGCGGCAGCCTCGAATCCTCGATGGCTGCGGCGGCGGCTCGCCGGCAAACTCCCGAGCGCCGCGCAGAACTCCAGTTGGCGTACGACGAAACCGTGCGACAAGTTGACGACCTCAATGCCTACAACGAGGCTGACGCGGCCTTCCATTACACGATCATGGAGCAGTCGGGAAATCGGCTCGCAGCCAACATCACCCGCATTCTGTTCACCCGTGCGCGAGAGAGTCGGCGATTCACCGGCATCCCGGAATCGAACGGTCCGTACGACACCCTCGAGGAGCACAAAGCAATCCTCGAGGCGATCTTGGCCGGCGACGCCGAGAGCGCCGCCGAAGCTATGCACGACCACATCGCTCTGGCCTGGGCGCGCCGCCGTCCCGACGGACGCGGCATTCCTGCCGACTGACTAACGCTCGCAGCGGATCAGTCGAGGTGCCAGGCCTCGTCGAGTTCCTGCCACTGCGTGCCGTCGGGAGCATCGGCATCGAAACCGTACTGGCAGGGATCCGTCTTCGACCACCACTCCTGCGAGATCGGGTCCGCCGACATGCGCGCCTGATCGGCCTCATAGTCGTCGCCGACGTACTCGTAGTAGCCAAACAGCACGTCGCCCCGCACGAAGATCGTGAAATTGCGGATGCCGCATTCGGTGATCATCGCCTCAACACCCGGCCACACGGCCGAATGCAACTCGAGGTATTCGTCTCGCTTTTCGGGGCGCAACCGACACGCCATCCCAAACCGACGGATCACTCCTTGGTGCCGCCCGCTGTCAAACCGCTCACCAGGAATCGCTGCGAGAACAGGAAGATCACCAGCACCGGCGCAATGGCGATGATCGTCGCGAGCGCCAACTGAGGAAGGCTGATCGTAACAGCGGAGACCGTCGTCGGAGTGAACAGCGGAACGTTCGAGATCAACTCCGCCAGTCCAACTTGCACGGGCATCCTCGTCGACCCGGGTTCAACGACGAACGGCAGGAAGTAGTTGTTCCAGTTCGTGACGAAGTTGAAGAAACCCACGAGCGCGATGACGGGGGTCGCAAGGGGCAACGCAATTCGCGAGAAGACCCTAAACTCCCCTGCGCCGTCGATGCGCGCGGCGTCTAGCAGGTCGCGCGAGATGCTCGTGGAGAAGTAGATATACGCCAGATAGACGCCGAACGGGAAGAACGAGAAGGGCAGGATCACCGCCAGAGGTGACCCGATGAGGTGCACGGCGCTGAGCTCCAGGAAGATCGGCAGCACGAGCGCCGTGTTCGGGATGAGCATCACCATGAGGGTCGCGATCAGCAGCACCCGGCGGAACTTGAAGTCGGTCATGGCGAGGGCGTAGCCCGCGGGAATCGTCACGAGGAGGGTGATCACCAACGCGCCCACCGAGTACAACACCGAATTCCCGAGCCACGTCCAGATGATGCCGTTCTGGAACCCAACCAGCGTGTTCCAGTTTTCTGCGAGTTGATCGAACGAGCCGAAGCTAAAGGGCTGCTCGCCGTTCAGGCCGTTGAGTTGGTTGGTCGACTTCGTCGGAGCGAGCAGGAGCCACACCAAGGGAACCACGAAGAACAGCAAGAAGAAGATGATAACCGCGC
>JBDTNW010000120.1:0-5550 GCA_039933575.1 Pseudolysinimonas sp.
GCGGCGGCACAGTCTCGGCTGCCGACTGCGAAAGCTCCGGCGCGTTCGGAGGCGGCACGATCGACTACACCCTCGTCATCGCGAGCACCGAAGTATCGGGAACGACCGCGAAGGTGGCGGGAACCTTGAGCATCGCCGACACGTCCGACCCGACCACGCAGCCGGTGACGACTCCGATCACGTTCACGGTGATCCAAGACGCTGGAGCCTGGAAGGTCGACAGCTCGCAGTGACGTGAGGCCCGATGACGGCCAGAATCGGGGGATGAAGATCTACTCCGATTTTGCAGGCCGTCGCACCCGTCAGATCGTCGCCGATATCGCGGCCATTTTCGCGATCGGATTATGGATTTGGTTCGGCGTCACCGTCTTCACTCTCATCGAGAACCTCGCGTTCTTCGGCGTGAAGATGGAAGAGGCCGGCGCGGGTATTCAGGTCTCGATGTCGGACCTCGGAGACTCGCTCGGTGCAGTGCCGATTATCGGTGCGGGCATCCGCGTGCCGTTCGATGGCGCGAGCGCCGCCGGTGGGGCGCTTGAGGCAGCCGGCCAGTCGCAGCAGGATGCCGTGCTGCAGCTGGCGATCACGCTCGGGATCGGCATCCCGTTGCTTCCGATTCTGACGATTCTGCTGATCTGGCTGGTGCCGCGAATCATGTTCATTCGCAGGGCCGGCCGCGCGAAGTCTGTCGTCAAGGCTCCCGCGGGAATGGATCTGCTCGCGCTCCGGGCGCTGGCGACGCAGAAGCTTTCGGCGATTACGAAGATCGATCCGGATGCCCTGGGCGCGTGGCGTCGGGGAGAGCCGGATGTCGTGCGGCGGCTCGCGCAACTCGAATTGCGCTCATCAGGGGTTCGGCTCCGCGAAGGTTGATCTGCCGTCGTTAGAGGGTGTCGGTGCGCAGCATCACATCTGCGGGGACTGCCGAAGCTATCGCGCGGAACTCGGGGGACCGGCGGATGAGCCTCTCAAAGTCACCCGAGACACTCGGGTCGAAGCACCAGGTGTGCCCGCGGCCCAGGGCGCGACGCGCGGGCGTCCAGCGGTAGGAGAGCCCGAGCGTTAGTTGCACGATCGGCTGATCGTCGCCATCCCGAATCACCTGTCGAGTGAGGTCGGCGACGAAGCGGGTTCCGTCGGCATCCGGTCCCCACTGCCAGAGGAGGCCGTCGCCGTCGTCGGGCAATGAGGCGTGTTGCGCTCGCGCCAGTCGGTAGAAGTTGGCGACCGCGGTCACGGCGGCGCCGATCGTCAAGCCGTCGAGGGGCAGGGCAACCTCGGCCAGGTAACGTCGGAACGCGTTCTCAGCGAATGCGATACGGAACCAGCGGGCGACCACCCGTCGGAGCCTAGGGCGGCCGAGTCCCGAGCCGCCAGCTAGAATTGGGGCCGGTTTCAGGGCGGCAGTGAAGGAGCACCGTGAGCGGGCATTCCAAGTGGGCAACCACGAAGCACAAAAAGGCCATCATCGACAGTCGGCGCGCGAAATCGTTCGCGAAGCTGATCAAGAACATCGAGGTCGCTGCCAAGATCGGTGGCGCCGACATGGCGGGCAACCCGACCCTGTTCGAGGCCGTGCAGAAGGCGAAGAAGACCTCGGTTCCCAACGACAACATCGATCGCGCGATCAAGCGCGGAGCCGGCATCTCGGGCGAAAGCATCGACTATCAGACGATCATCTACGAGGGCTACGGGCCGAACGGTGTCGCGCTGCTGATCGAGTGTTTGACCGACAACAAGAACCGCGCGGCTGCCGAGGTGCGCACGACGATGTCACGAAACGGCGGCACGATGGCCGACCCGGGCAGCGTCGCCTACAACTTCCACCGCAAGGGTGTGATCTCGATCACCAAGATCGCGACCGTCAGCGAAGACGACATCCTGCTCGCGGTTTTGGATGCCGGGGCTGAAGAGGTCATCGACCAGGGCGGCGGATTCGAGGTCATTACCGACCCCTCGTCGCTGGTCAGCGCGCGTTCCGCGTTGCAAGAAGCCGGGATCGATTACGACTCCGCCGAAGCCGAGTTCGTTGCGACCGTCACGGTCGAGGCCGATGCCGACACGGCGCGCAAGATCTTTCGACTGATCGACGCTCTCGAAGACAGCGACGACGTGCAGAACATCTTCACCAACATCGAGGTGTCGGCCGAGGTGCAGGCCCTCCTCGACGACGAAGAAGACTGAGGCAGCGCAGACGCGCCGTTCCGGCGCCGAACCCGCGTGTTGCTCGAAACTATGTACTAATGGTCCGGTAACTTGAACGGGTGCGGATTGTCGGAATCGACCCAGGCCTGACCCGGTGTGGCGTCGGGGTCATCGACCTCGCGGCCGGTCGTCGGGTGACCTTCGTACACGCTGGGGTCATCCGCACCCTGCCGACCGACCCACTCGAGGTACGGCTTCTCGCCGTCTCGCGGGGCATCTCAGAACTCTTGACGCAGTTCGCCCCGGATGCGGTTGCGGTTGAACGGGTCTTCGCCCAACACAATCTGCGCACAGTCATGGGCACCGCACAAGCCAGCGGAATCGCGTTGTCACTCGCCGCCGACCGGGGGCTGACGGTCGGGCTGCACACTCCGAGCGAGGTCAAGGCGGCGATCACCGGATACGGCGCCGCCGCGAAGCAGCAGGTCGGCACGATGGTGATGCGCATTCTCGGGCTGGATGACATCCCGAAACCGGCGGATGCCGCGGACGCCCTGGCGCTCGCGATCTGTCACGGCTGGCGCGGAGGCTTCGATGCAACCGTTTCGCGTGGCGCTCAGCCTGTGACTTCGGGGGAGACCCCGGCTCAACGAGCCTGGCGCGAAGCCGAGCGTAGGGTGACGAAGTGATTTCGTCGGTGCGCGGTACCGTGCTCAGCATCTCGGCAACCGGCACCTCCGGGTCGCTCGTCGTCGTCGAGGTAGGCGGAGTCGGGTACGCGGTGCAGGTCACTCCGCAACTCGCGCTCACGCTGCGGGTCGGGCACGAGACGCGCATCCACACCGCGCTGATCGTGCGCGAAGACGACATGAGCCTTTTCGGATTCGCCACGACGGAAGAACTCGGCATGTTCGACCTCCTCCGTGGGGTGTCCGGGGTTGGACCGAAGTCGGCTCTCGGGGTGCTCGCGACTCTCAGCCCCGACCAGATCGCCGCGGCTGTTGCCACGGAAGACGACGCGCCGTTTCGGAAGGTGTCCGGGATCGGACCCAAGACCGCGAAGCTCATCGTCGTGTCACTCGCCGGCAAGATCGTCGCTCCCGCCGGAGCGCACTCATTCGTGCCAACGACCTCCAGCACAGCGCAGAACGTCGTGGCCGCGCTGGTCGGCCTCGGTTGGAACGAACGGGTGGCGGCTCAGGCGGTCGATGAGGTCGTTGCCGCGGCGACTGAAGACGGCGCCCTCGCCGTTCCTGCCCTTCTGCGCCTCGCACTGGCACGCCTCGGGCCTCAGCAGGTGCGCTCGTGACCGAGTCAGCCGGTATCGGGTCAGCAGAGACTGACGATGCCATCGTTCGACCCGCGGTGGAGTCAGAGGCCGAGCTTGCCTTCGAGGGAGCGCTCCGTCCCCGGTCGCTCGCCGAGTTCGTTGGGCAAGTGAAGGTTCGCGGGCAGTTGCAACTGCTGCTCGACGCGGCCGCGATCCAGAATCGGACGCCCGACCACATCCTGCTTGCAGGTCCTCCAGGACTCGGCAAGACCACCCTCGCGATGATCGTCGCGGACGAGAGCAACCGACCGCTGCGCATGTCGAGCGGTCCGGCGATCCAACACGCCGGCGATCTTGCGGCCCTGCTCTCCAGCCTGGTGCCGGGCGAAGTTTTGTTCATCGACGAGATCCACCGCATGGCGCGTTCGGCCGAAGAGATGCTGTACCTCGCAATGGAAGACTTTCGCATCGACATCATGGTCGGCAAAGGTGCCGGGGCCACCAGCATTCCGCTCGACCTGTCGCCGTTCACTTTGGTCGGAGCGACCACCCGCTCCGGCCTGCTGCCGAACCCGTTGCGCGACCGCTTCGGGTTCACCGCGAATCTCGAGTTCTACGACGACGCCGAACTCGACGAGGTACTCGCTCGGGCGGCGCGGATGCTCGAACTCGACATCGAAGCTGGGGCGAGACACGAGATCGCGACCCGCAGCCGTGGCACCCCCCGGATCGCGAACCGGCTGTTGCGGCGGGTGCGGGACTACGCATTGGTGCGCGGCGGGGGAGCGGGCCGCGCAGACATGTCGGCAGTTCAGGCGGCCCTCGAGCTGTATGACGTCGACCCGATCGGGCTGGATCGCCTCGACCGCGCCGTACTCGAGATGATCATCGCGCGCTTCGACGGCGGCCCGGTCGGCCTGGGCACCCTCGCCGTCAGCGTCGGCGAAGAATCGGAGACCATCGAAGCCGTCGTCGAGCCTTTCCTCGTGCGAATCGGGATGATCACCCGCACCCCGCGTGGACGCGTTGCGACTCGACGGGCGTGGGAGCACCTCGGCGTGAAGCGGCCGCAACAGGGGACGCTCTTCGGCGATGACATATGATGCATGGGGTTCACGCAGCCCTCCGTTCTAGGCTGGTCCCGCGATCCCCCTGACACTTTGGAAGGCTCCACCCCTCATGCCTGACTTGACCTCCTACGGGCTCATCGCCGTTGCTGGCGTTCTGATCATCTTCATGTTCATCAGCTCGCGTCGGCGTCGTCGCCAGACTGAAGACCAGCGCGCCAAGATCGTTCCCGGCGTCGAGGTCATGACGAGCCAAGGCATCTACGGGATGCTGATTTCGCTCGACACCGACAAGAACGAGGCGATCATCGAGACCACGCCGGGCACCCGCCTGCGCGTGCACAGCCAGACGATCGCGAAGGTCGTTGACGAGCCTGTCGCCGACGAGCGCGCCGACGAGGCCGAGATTCTCGAAGAGTCAGGCGCAATGCTCAACGAGAGCAGCGTCACGCCGATGGGCGAGCCCGAGTACGGCGAGCGCACCGCGAAGCCGAAGACAACTCGCCCGCGCAAGAAGGCCGCCGAGTAGTCGTTATTCTTGGCTGTTGGCCTGACTCGTTCAGGTCGACCTGAGGCGCGCGATGTCGTGCGCCTCGACAACATCAGAAAGTAGAGGCGCGTGGCCACGAAGTCGTCGACGCCGGTCCGCAAGGCGGGTCGTTCGCTCGCCTGGCTCGGAGCGATCATCGTCGTGCTCGCGGGCATCATCGGTGGCGGTGTGCTCTGGGCCGGCTGGAGTCCCACGCCGAAACTCGCCCTCGACCTCGAGGGCGGCACGCAGATCATCCTCGAGCCGATCGTTGTCAACGGGCAGGATCCGTCGACGGAGCAACTCACCCAAGCCGTCTCCATCATCCGGCAGCGCGTCGACTACGCGGGAACCTCCGAGGCAGAGATCGGCCTCCTCGGCAAGAACATCGTCGTGTCGATCCCCGGAATCCCCGACCAGGCGACGCTCGACCGCATTCAGGCCGCGTCGAAGCTTGAGTTCCGCCCGGTGCTCCTTGCCGGACAACCCTCGAACTCTTCGATCGGTGCGACGCCGTCGCCGACGGATTCGGCCTCGCC
>JBDTNW010000121.1:0-5535 GCA_039933575.1 Pseudolysinimonas sp.
AGGTCAGTTCCCGCATCCGAGAACGAGGTCGTGATGGTTCGCGTCCCCGCGTCGAAGTTCTTGAAGCGCAGCACGGCGAGAAGCTGCGCCTCCTCGGTCGTCACGACTCGGGCAGCCGGAGGCCCGGGCACCGCGGGAGCGCAGGAGTTGAGCGCCAACCCCACGAGTACCGCGAGGGCTACTCCCGTGAGCGCTTTCACGGCCGCGTTCTGCCCAGCAGCAGATCTGCCGGAGGCATGCCTGCGGGCAGCGGGAAGTTGGTGCGGTCTACGGATGCAGGCACCTTCCGCGGCGACGACCTCGGATCGGGCATCCCCGGCTGATCGATCGGTGGGGCGACTTTGAGGAAACTAATCCCTGGGGGAGCTGCGCCGCCCGGGAGTTCTGCCACCGTGGCGGCCGGCTGCGGCTGTGCGCAGGCGGTCAGCAGTTCGACCGGCAGCGAGCTCGGTGAGCCGTCGACGCAGTTGCCCATCGCAGGCGCGCGGGCGGTTGACACGTTCGCAATGTCGACGCCGTTTGACGCGAAGGAGTTCGCCGTGAAGGAGTTGTCGATCGCTGGGAGGTCTTCGGTGGAGGCGAGCAGCACTCCGGCACGTGGGTTGCCCTCGATGAGGTTGTTGCTCACCTCATTCTTCTGACCCCCGCTGATACCCAAGCCGATGCCGAACCCGCCATCCTCTTGGGCCGGCGAGTCTGCTGAGGCGTTGTCGCTGATTACGTTGCCCGTGACGACGTTCGCACTCTGCGGCAGGAACGCCTCCTGGTAATTCGAGATCAGAGTCATTCCGACCCGGTTATTGCTGAACCGGTTTCCGACGATGGTGAGCGAGGTTGACGCATTGGCATTCTCAAAACCGACGGCGTTGCGCTCCGCCACGTTGCCGCTCACCACGATGTCGCAATCCGGACATTGGCCGACATAGAAGCCACTGTCCGCAGAACCCGACGCATAGGAGTTCGTGATGGTTCCATGCTGGGCGTCAAAGGCGTAGATGCCGTACAGCCCGTTGTTATACGCCGTGACGGAATCGATCGCGAAACGTTGCAGCGGCGGAGATTGTGCCGGGTCGACCTTTTCGTAGTCCTCGCCGTTGTTCGCGCTCGGTCCATTTTCGTCGTGCAGCCCCGTGACCAGCACGCCGTAAAAAGTCGTGTTGCGAACGGTCAGGTTCTCGATTCGTACGCCGTCCGCAATCCCGACAACGCCGTAGGGACGAACGCCGTCACCGTCGATGATCGTCGTGTTGCGATCGAGACCTCGGACGGTGACATCCGTCTTGTTGACCACCAGCTGTTCCCGATAGACGCCGGGGCTGAGAAGGATCATGCCCCCAGGAGCAACGGCCTCCAGCGCGTCAGCGAGAGTCGCCGCATCCTTCGGTACCTCGACCACGGATTGTTCCGGGGGTGCGCTTGTCGCAACGCACGCGGTGAGAGATCCGGCGAGCGCGAGCACCGCTGCCAGCGAGAGGCGCCGCAGCTTTCCCCGGAGACGCATAGCCGGATTGTATCGAACCCGATCGAAGTAGACAGATGTGTCTATCCCCCCGTACTGGGAGTGATACATCACATGACTCGCCGACTAGAAACGGTTGTGGGGGCTTTCGCTGACGTTCGTAGCTTGTCGTCGTCGGACTTCGTCCGCCCCCACACCCGTGCACGACCCGATCAGCACCGAAGGAATTCGCTTGCCCGCCAAATCCCGCCACGCCGTCGCGCGACGTCTGAGCGTCGTCGGCCAGCGCCTTGTTGCGACATTCGCCATCGCCAGCCTCCTTGCTGCGGGCTTTGTCGCGACGGATCTGCTGACGGCGTCGGCCGCGGGTACTCCCGTCACCGGAACGGTCTTCCGCGACTTCAACTCCAACGGCCAGAAGGACACGGCCGGCGGAATCGGCGTCGCCGTCGACATCGGCTTGGCGGGTGTCACGGTGACGGCCTACGACCGCACTGGGGCGACTGTTGGCACCACGACGACCGCGGCCAGCGGTGACTACTCCCTGGCTGTTGCCGGCGAGACGTCCTCCTCGCTGCGCGTCGAGTTCACCGGCCTTCCGGCCGGCTACCAGTCTTCGTTCCACGGCACCGGCTCGACGGGAACGCAGGGCGCGTCGAGCGTGCAGTTTGTTCAGACGGGCGCGACGAACGTCAACTTCTCGGTGAATGCACCGGAGGACTATTCACAGTCAAACCCTCCGATCATCACCGCCATCCAGAGGGCTGGTCTTGCCAGCACGGCCTCACTCGCGAATCAAGCGGCCATCGTTGCCTACCCCTGGACGGCCGGCTACTCCGCCGCGGATGGACAGGGAACGACATTTCCGAACGCCACGACGCTCGCGAAAACTCCGCAGGTCGGCTCGATCTGGGGCACCGCGTTCCAAGGTAAGACGAACAGTCTCTACGCGGCCGCGACGTACAAGCGCCACTCGGGTCTCGGCCCGGGTGGCATCGCCGAGATCTACCGGATCACCGGTGTTCTCAATGCTTCTGGTGCGATTACGACCGGTACGCCTACGGTCTCCCAGTGGCTGAACCTTCAGGGCAAGCCGATCGTTGGAGGCGGGACCGTCGACCTCGGTACCGCGGCGACCGACGCGGCTCGTGGCATCGGCGCTCCTACCGCACCCGCGACTGACCTCGACGCCTACCAGAAGGCCGGCAAGATCGGGATCGGCGCAATGGCGATCTCGGCGGACCAGAACACTCTGTACTTCATCAACCTCAACGACCGTAACCTGTACTCGATCGATATCTCCGACCCGGTCGCGGCAGCAACTTCACCCGTCATCAAGCGCTACACCCTCGGCTTGACGGGCGGACAGCGACCCTGGGCGGTCGAGCTCAACCGCGGCTACATCTACGTCGGCTACGTCGACTCGGGCGAGTCGTTCGCGACGCCGGCGAGTGCCGCGACGGCCGCCATGTCTGCCCACATCATCCGCGCAGCCGAAACGACACCGACGGTCTGGTCGGCGGACCTGCTTAACCTCAGCCTCGGGTACACCCGTGGGTCGCCTGGCGGTGGAGGCGCGAACCCCGTTGTCACGACCTACATGAAGAGGTGGAACACCTGGACAGATCTCTGGAGCTGGACGGGTGGCTCGGTCGCCACGACCTGGTTCGGAGGCAGCGCGATCCACGTGTTCCCGCAGCCGATTTTGTCGAATATCCAGTTCGATAATCAGGGCTATGTCTCCCTAGCGTTCCTCGACCGCGGGTCGCTTCAAGGGGGAAACCGCAACCACTCGACAGTCGCCGGCGACAACACGACCTACGAGTCGCTGTCCAACGGTGACCTGTTGATGGCCAGCCAAGCGGCAAACGGCGTGATGACCACCGAGAGCAATGCGGCGGTCGGAACGCGAACCGGAACGGGAAGCGCCACGCAAGCCCCTGGCGGCAAGGAGTTCTACTTCGACCAGCAGGGCCTCGGTGCTGGCGCCACCCACCAGGAAGTCACCCTCGGTGGGCTCACGGGCATGGGCGGCGTCTCCGAGGTCGTGGCGACGGTATACGACCCACTCGAACAAATCCGGGTTGCGGGCACGAACTGGTTCTCAACCACAAACGGCGGGGTGCTCAGGGGCTACAACCTCACACCCGACGCGGGTGGATCGGCGAACGCAGACGGCACCTTCCAGAAGGGTGGCGGCCTCGGCGACATCGAGGCGCTCAGCGATGATGCTCCGCTCGAGATCGGCAACCGGGTCTGGTTTGACGCCGATCAGGACGGCATTCAGGATGCCGATGAGCCTGCCATCGCGGGCGTCACGGTCAACCTGATTCGGGCCGGTGTCACCATCGGAACCCGAATTACGAACGCTGCGGGTGAGTACTACTTCCGCTCAACTGACGCGGACCTCGGCGGCAAGTTCCTGCCGGATGGCGGCGCCTACACGGTGCAATTCGTGAAGCCGACGACCGGGACGGTCAACCTCGGTTCCGACGTGCGATTCGGAACGGTCAACTGGAGCGACGCGAGCTTCACGGGCACGACGGTCGGCTCGAACGCAACGATCGACTCCAACGCGACCCCGAACGTCGGCAACGCTGCCCTTGGGGAGTACGTCTACACCGCCGGACACGCCGGTCAAAACGACGCAACGATCGATGCCGGCATCGTGGCCAACGGCACCCTCCGCGTCGTCAAGGCAATCGACCCGTCCGGCGGTGCATCCGACGTCGGCGCGACCTATCCGATGACAGTATCCGCCGTGGACTTCCGCGGCACAGCGGTCAGCCTCGGCGCCAACGCCAGCTTCTCGATCGGCGTTGGGACTGCTGCGGCCCGCGATATTTCGCTTCCGGTCGGCACTCTCGCGACGGTGAACGAAGCCGCCGATGCCCGGGTGCGCACCTTCTCGGTGAGCCCGTCGGGCGCCACTCTGATCAGTGGAACGGGTGCAGCTCGCACCGTCATCACTGTGACCAACACTCTGTACGCGCCGGGAACTTTCACGGTCGCGAAGACAGTTACGGGCTCCGGCTCGAGCCTCGTCGCATCGAACGCGTCGTTCACCGTCGAGTACAACTACGCCGCCCTCGGCTCCACCTGGAAGACGCTGGTTGTGCAGCGTGACGGTGCCGCTGTCGCATCGGACCCGATTCCGTACGGCACGATCGTGACCCTTCGCGAGGTAGCCCCGACCGTGCCATCGAACGTCACCTGGGGCACGCCCAAGTGGACGGTTGGCTCGGTCACGACGACGGCCGGTACCCAGACGCTGACGATCGGTGACGGCACTATCGTGGCAGTCGGTCTTGAGAACCCGAACACGGTCATCACCGGAGGCTTCACGATCACGAAGGTCGTCAGCGGACCCGCGGCGCCCTCGGTTCCTACGGCGTTCACCTTCCCGGTCACCTACAGCTACGTCGACCTTGCTGGGGTGACCCAGTCGACGACTGTCAACCTCACGAAGTCCGGCGCGACCCAGACGGCAACTGTCACCAACGTCCCGGTCGGCACCGTCGTCACGGTGTCTGAGGGCGCTCGCGGCAACGCGGCTCCCGATGTCGCCTGGGGAACGCCGATCTGGTCGGGCAGCGGTGTCGCGACCCAAGCGAATGGCACCGCGACATTCACGGTCGGTTCCACCGGCGTCAGCGTGGTTTTGGACAACCCGACCACCCGCGTCGTCACCTCGCTCACCCTGACCAAGAGTGTCACCGGACCGGCCGCCTCGTACGTACCCGGTGCGCTCAGCTACACGGTCAACTACAACTACACCGACTTCGCCGGCTTGCACACCTTCACCACGACAGTGTCGAAGGACAGCCCGACTGTCACGCTCGACAACATCCCGCTCGGCGTCACCGTCAACCTCGCCGAGGTCGCACCGTCTGGTGCTCCCGCGAGCGTTGCCTGGAGCACCGCGAAGTGGACCTCCACCGGAGCCACGGTCACCGATAACGGTAACGGCAGCGCCAGCATCGTCGTGTCAACGGCGTCGGCAATCATCCTCGGTCTTGAGAACCCGACCACGCTCGTCGTGGGTGGTTTCACGGTGACGAAGTCGGTGACGGGCA
>JBDTNW010000122.1:0-5525 GCA_039933575.1 Pseudolysinimonas sp.
GCCCGCGCCCATCCAGCCTTCGATGGGTTGACGCAGGTCTTCTTGGTGTCGCGCGGCGACGTAGCCGAAGGCCGGGGAGCCAGGACCGCCGTTGAGGTACTTGTAGGTGCAGCCGACGGCGAGGTCGACCTGGGCGGCATCGAGGTCGACCGGCAGGACACCGGCGGAGTGGCAGAGGTCCCAGAGCATCAGGGCGCCCGAGGCGTGCACGCGGGCTGTGATCGCCGGGATGTCCGCGACGGCGCCCGAGCGGTAGTCGACATGACTCAGCAGCACGACAGCGGTCTGTTCGCCGACCGCGCGGTCGACCTCGTCGAGCGAAACCCCGGTGACCGGGTCGGCTTCGAGCCACCGCACCGTCATTCCATGGCGAGATGCGATCGCGTGCGCGATGAACCGGTCGGTCGGAAAGTTCGTCGCCTCGATGGCGATCTCGCGACGATCCGCGCGGGCGCCGGCCGCGGCATCCAGCAGCTTGTAGAGAAGAACCGTCGTCGAGTCAGCAACCAGGGTCTGCCCAGCCGCCGCCCCGAGGGTGAGGCGCGCGATGCGGTCGCCGAGTTCGAAGGGGCGCTCCATCCACCCCTCGTCCCAGGAACGAATGAGTCGCGCGCCCCAGTCGTCGCGCACGAAATCGCCGAGGCGATCGATGGTGGATGACAGCGGCCGGCCGAGCGAGTTGCCGTCGAGGTAGGCGCGCACCCCGGCGGCGGGTACGAACCGGTCGACGTGAGGGTGGAGTGCATCGGTGGCGTCGAGATGCTCGGCCCTTTGCCGGAGTGAGGCCGCGCTCGGATCGTCGGGGTTCACGGACTGAACGTACTCGTCCTCAACTCGCGTATGCGGGCCGCCACTCGCATCCGCAGCCGGATCAGCTGCCCCGCGACACCGAGGTTCACCAACCAGGCGGCGGCCAGGGCGACGGCTCGCTAGGGTTCGTACGCTGATCCGAAGAGGACCGAAACCGGGATGAAGAAGACTGTCTGGGTGCCGGCCTGTGCGCGGCCTGCGACAACGCTGTCGCGATCCCTTGGGTAAGTAGGGGGACCCGACCTGAACTAGAAATATCGTATCTGTATGACTTTCACCGAAAGTCCGTTTCATATAACACTCGGTCACATGTAATGTATGGGTGACATTCTATTCGGCTGTCGCGACGTCGTTCAGAAGGGGCTCATGAGAATTCGCACGGAAGACGACTTCGGTGCTCTGGTCCGCCAACGTCGCCGCGACCTCGGCATGTCACAGGCCACGTTGGCGACTCGGGCGGGCGTCACGCGCCAGTGGGTCGTGCGCTTCGAGAAGGGCAACTCCGATGTCGCCCTGTCGAAAGCCTTCACGGTGATGCGGGAGCTCGGCCTTGTCGTCCGAGCAGATCCGGCCGATGTTCGAGCGACCAGTGTGCCCATTCCCAGCTTTCAGTTCAAGATTCCCAAGATCGAAGTGGGTCGGATCGCCATTGATCAGATGAGGGAAGCCCTATCAAAGATCCCGATTTCCAGCCTCCGAGTGGAGCAGCAGCCCGATGAGTGATGCCCTCGACGTCTTCCTCTACGGCTATCACGTCGGGCAAATCCGGCGACGAGCGGTCGAAGACTACGTACTTGAGTACGAGGCGACTTGGGCGGCGGCCGACGAGGCGATCCCACTCTCTCTATCGCTTCCACTCGCCACGAGAACCCATACGGGGCGCGTGGTCGCGAACTTCATGGACAACCTCCTGCCTGACAACCCCGAGGTGCGACAGCGTTGGGCGACGGATGCTGGCTTGGACAACGTGGAGCCCTTTTTTCTGCTCCGGGAGTACGGGGAGGATGTCGCCGGGGCGGCGACTTTCCGCGCGGCGGGAACGCCCGAGAGTGGTGAGCGCAAGGCGATCAACCACTCTGAGATCGCGGAGCGTATTCGGGTGCTCCGCGAAGACGACACCGCATGGCACCAGGAATTGATGGAGGTATCGGGCCAGTTCTCCCTGGGTGGTGCGCAGACCAAGTTCTCGCTTGCGCGGCACCACGGAAGCTGGTTTGAGACGCGGGGCGCCGACCCTTCCACCCATCTGTTCAAGCCGCAGGTCAAGGGCGCACGCGATGGCGAGCTCGTCGAGTTTGTCGTCATGAGGACGGCATTGATGCTCGGCATCCCTACGGCCCGAGTCGAGCTGTTTGACCATGACGGACAGCACTCGCTCGTCGTGGAACGGTTCGACCGTAGGGTCGAGGGTGACGATGTCGTCCGACTGCACCAGGAGGATGTACTTCAGGCGCTCGGCAAACCTCGTCTTCTGAAGTACGAGAGCGACAGAGGGCCAGGGATCGACGATGTCGCCGAGCTCTTGCAGAAGGCCTCTGACAACGACTCAAGATGGCGCTATGCGACCATGCTGCTGTTCGCGTGGATCGTCCTCTCGACCGATGCGCATGCCAAGAACTATTCGCTGTTCATCGAGTCCGATGCCGCGAAACTCACACCGCTGTACGACGCCTCATCTGTTCTTCCCTACCTCGGCGCAGACCTCGACCTCGACCTCGCTTCACTACGGAAGCGTGCCGGCGAGCAAAGACTCGCGACACGATACGGAGCGAGCCACCTTGCTCGAGACGTCGGGAGATTCGAGCTAGAGATGATCGCCCGGCGGTGCGGAATGTCGGCAGACGATCTGCTCGCGATTGTCGCGGTCCAGCTGCTCGAGATCAGCGACACGGTCTCCGACGTGGCATCGGCTATGCCTAGTCATCTCCAGACGGACACCGTCGCGCGAATGGTCGAATGGATGCCGATCCGAGCGCTTCAGGCGGCCGAAGCGCTCGGCATCGGCGGGTTGCTGGGTTCGTGACTATTTCCGATCCTGGTGGACGCGACGGAGTTCGATGCACATCTGAACGATGTATCGTTAGGTATCGTTCGCGATCCGCGGACCACAGGAGGATGTCATGGCCGAGTCATACGCAGACAATCCGTTCGGAGCGGCAGCATCAGGTCTCTGGGAGACGCTGGATCAGCTGCGCGGGTCATTCGAACAGAAGATCGGCACCCGCATGGGTCGCGGCGACGTGCGGGCGGCGGTGCTCGCGATCCTCATCGAAGAGCCGATGCATGGCTACCAGGTCATTCGCGCGATCGAGGATCGCAGTCACGGCATGTGGAAGCCGAGCCCCGGTTCGGTCTACCCGACGCTTCAACTGCTCGCCGACGAAGGGCTCGTGACCGCCGACGAATCGGGTGGCAAGAAGACCTACTCGCTCACCGACGCCGGACGCGCCGAGGCCGAAGCCGCGCCCGAGCAATCTGCTCCGTGGGAGATGCCGGGGATGCGCGCGGCAGCGCACGCGGGCACCATCCCGAAGGCCGGGGCGAAACTCGCGCAGGCAGCCGCTCAGGTGGCCACGAGCGGAAGTCCTGCGCAGATTGATGAAGCGGTCGCGGTGCTCGACGAGGCGCGCCGCAAGCTCTACGCGATCCTCGCCCAGGGGTGAGTAGCGACCGGAAGGGCCGCGCTCGCTACCGCCGCATCCTGCGTTTCGCGACGCGGTACATGGTTCAGAACTGGTGGTTCGAACTCGTCCTGCCACGCGTCGGGCTGAGCGCTTTGGCCGCGCGCGGTCGAACGAACCGGTGGCGTCGGATGGCGCGCAACTTCCACCATCTCGCGACGGATCTCGGGGGGCTGATGATCAAGGTCGGGCAGTTTCTCTCGACCCGACTCGACGTGCTGCCGCCCGAGGTCACGCGGGAACTCGAGGGACTTCAGGATGAGGTCAACCCCGAGAAGTTCGACGCGATCCGGGCTCTTGCCGAGGCCGAACTCGGGTTGAAGCTCGAAGCTGCGTACGCGACGTTCGACCCGATCCCGATGGCCGCCGCGTCGCTGGGCCAGGTGCACCGCGCCACGTTGACTGCGGATGACGCCGCCGACACCGGGTGGG
Source organism: Pseudolysinimonas sp. (assembly GCA_039933575.1). GTDB lineage: Bacteria > Actinomycetota > Actinomycetes > Actinomycetales > Microbacteriaceae > Pseudolysinimonas_A. The sequence goes on from JBDTNW010000122.1 coordinate 3,924, forward strand.
TGAACGTCGTCGTGAAGGTGCAACGCCCCGACATCGGGATGATCGTCGGCGTCGACCTTGCAGCCATTCGTCGGGTGGCCCGGCTGTTGAGTCGGGTGAAAGTCATCGCGAACCGGGTCGACCTGCCCGCGCTCGCCGAAGAGTTCGCGGCGACCAGCCTCGAAGAGATCGACTACCTGCACGAAGCCCAAAATGCCGACCGGTTCGCCGAGCAGTTCGCCGGTGACCCGCGGGTGCGGGTTCCCGGAATCGCCTGGGAACGCACCACGCGGCAGCTGCTCACCCTCGAAGACGTGAGCGCGATCAAGATCAACGATTTGGATGCTCTCCGCGCCGCCGGCATCGACCCGTCTCAGGTCGCGACCGAGTTCGCGACCGTGATGTTCGACCAATTGTTCGTGCACGGCTTCTTTCACGGCGACGCGCATCCCGGCAACATCTTCGTCACGCCGCTCCCCGACGGGGGCCACACCCTGACCTTCGTCGACTTCGGGATGATGGGCGAGATCCCCGCTGACCTTCGACGCCGCCTACAAGAATTTCTGATCCCGCTCGCGGCGCGTGACGCACGCCGGATGGTTGCGAGCATGCGCGACCTCGGCGTCCTGCTTCCCTCCGCCGACACCCACGAACTCGAACGGGTCATGTCGGCGCTGTTCGCCCGGTTCGGCGGCATCGCGTTCACGGCACTTCAGGAGGTCGATCCGCGCGAAATGCTGAAGTTCGCCGAAGAGTTCGGTGAGACCGTGCGGGATCTGCCGTTCCAACTGCCCGAGAACTTCCTACTCGTCATCCGGGCGGCATCCCTCACTTCTGGGTTGAGCAGCACCCTCGACCCCGACTTCAACATCTGGAACGCGGTCGAGCCGTATGCGGCGAAACTGCTGCTCGACGAGCGGGGCGGCGTGATCGGGTCGTTTGCCCGCGAAGCCGCGTCGATCGTGAGCATCACCGTCGGCCTCCCGCGTCGCCTCGATGACCTCGCCACCCGGCTTGAAGCTGGCGACCTCGAGGTCGAATCGCCGCGACTCAACGAGCGTCTTCGGCGGATCGAGCGCCTGATCGCACGTGCCGTCTCGGCGATCCTGTTCGCCGGACTGCTCGTGGGCGGCATCCTGTTGCGACCCACGGATGCGGTGCTCGGCACGGTGCTGATGGCGGTTTCTGCCCTTCCCCTGCTGCATGCGTTGTTCGCTGGATTGTTGGGGCGACGCCGCAGCTAACTTTTCGTCAGGTCGGGAACTTTCATCCCCGGCCGATGGTTATACCCCTCTGAGAGCCGCAGCCGGCGGCTCGAAACGAGGAGCACACCATGACCACCACCGAGTACCGCAAGGATGCCGCTGCCATCGCAGCGCTCACCCCGAACCAGTACGCGGTAACGCAGACGGATGCGACCGAGCCGCCGTTCCGCAACGAGTTCTGGAACAACCACGAAGACGGCATCTATGTCGACATCGTGTCAGGCGAGCCGCTGTTCTCGTCGACCGACAAGTTCGACAGCGGATCGGGCTGGCCCAGCTTCACCCGCCCGATCGAGAAGGCTCACGTCGTCGAGAAGACTGACCGCACGCTCTGGATGAAGCGCGTCGAGGTGCGCTC
>JBDTNW010000123.1:0-5509 GCA_039933575.1 Pseudolysinimonas sp.
AGCACAGCGGCGGGAAGCTCGCCCACCTTGCTCACTGACGCGGCGTCGATTTCGGCGAACGACATCCCGGAGCCGAGCGAGGTCGTGTAGTCGCCAAACGCGGTGCCGACGGCTGTGCAGTCGGGGGCCGTCGCTGCTGGCGTGCTCGCGGCAGGAGCTGGGTTCGACGGGGTTCCGGATGGCGCCGGTGCGGCCGTGCAGCCCGCGAGAACGACCAAGGAAAGAAGCGACAGCGGGAGGACGATTCGCTGCGGCGCACGCATGCGGCTCCGATCAAAAGGTGAGGGATGCGCTCACGGTAAGCCTTGGGCGAAAGCGCGTCAAACGAGGAACCTTCCAGCGACTCGGAGCGTAGGCTCGGGGGGTGTCGTTGCTGAAGGGGATCCACGGTCCGCGGGACCTTGATCCGCTCGGCAAGGAGCAGTTGAAACAGCTCGCGGGGGAGATTCGCAAGTTTTTGGTGACCGAGGTTTCGAAGACCGGCGGACATCTCGGGCCCAACCTCGGCGTCGTCGAACTGACGATGGCGATCCACCGAGTCTTCGACTCGCCGCACGACGCGATCGTGTTCGACACCGGGCATCAGAGCTACGTGCACAAGCTGCTGACCGGGCGTCAAGACTTCAGTCGGCTGCGGATGAAAGGCGGCCTGGCAGGTTACCCGCAGCGGTCGGAAAGCATCCACGACATCGTCGAGAGTTCGCACGCTTCCTCGTCGCTGTCCTGGGCTGACGGCATCTCGCGCGCCTTCGCGATGACCGGACAGGTGGATCGCTACGTCGTGGCGGTCGTCGGCGACGGCGCCCTCACCGGCGGGATGACGTGGGAAGCGCTGAACAACATCAGCGACGACAACGCCCGCCGACTCGTGATCGTCGTGAACGACAACGGGCGCTCCTACGCTCCGACGATCGGCGGGATGGCGCGCTTTTTGAACAACGTGCGCACCCGACGCTCCTACCGCCGCCTGTACCGCACGAGCAAGCAGATCTTCGATCGATTCGGCCCGGTCGGGCGTGCGGTCTATCGCGGCACGCGCGGCGCTGCTCACGGCTTCCTCTCCCGGTTCACCAACAACGAGGCTCTCTACTCGAATCTCGATATCAAGTACCTCGGGCCGATACACGGTCACGACCTGGCCGCGATTGAAGAGACTCTCCGTCAGGCGAAGGATCTCGAGGCCCCCGTCATCGTGCATGTGATCACCGAAAAGGGTCACGGGTACGGACCGGCGGTCAAAGACGCCGCCGACCAGTTCCACGCTGTCGGTCAGATCGATCCCGAGACCGGTGAGCCGATAGAGCCCGCGTCGCGTCCTTCGTGGACGAGCGTCTTCGCCGACGAGATTGTCGAGCTCGCCGACAAAAATCCGCGCCTGGTCGGGATCACGGCAGCCATGCTGCGGCCGACGGGCCTGTACCGCTTCGCGGAGAAGTACCCCGAGCGAGTGTTCGACGTCGGCATTGCGGAGCAGCATGCTGTCACCAGCGCCGCGGGGATGGCGTTCGGAGGACTGCATCCCGTCGTCGCCCTGTACGCGACCTTCGTGAACCGTGCATTCGACCAAGTCTTGATGGATGTCGCCCTGCACAAGGCCGGCGTGACCTTCGTGCTCGACCGCGCGGGCATCACCGGACCCGACGGCCCCAGCCACCACGGAATGTGGGATCTTGCGATTCTGCAGGCCGTTCCGCACATCCGCATCGCCGCGCCGCGCGACTCGACTCGGCTGCGAGAAGAATTGGGGGAAGCCGTTGTTGTCGACGATGCCCCCACCGTGATTCGCTTCTCGAAGGGCAGCGTCGGGTCGGAGATCGACGCCCAGCGCCGCACCGCCGACGGCGTCGATGTGTTGCGCGAAGCCGCGCACCGTGACGTGTTGATCGTCACAGTCGGACCGATGGCCAAACTCGGACTCCAGGTCGCCGAGCGCCTCGCCGCGCAAGGAATCGGCGCGACCGTCGTCGACCCGCGGTGGGTCATCCCGGTGCCCGGCTCGGTCATCGAGATGGCCCGCGACTACCGCCTCGTGGTGTCGATTGAGGATGGCATTCGGGTCGGCGGGATCGGCACCCGTATCCGGCAGGAACTGCGCGCGGCGGGAGTCGACACCGCGGTGGACGAGCTGGGACTTCCGGATGAGTTCATCCCGCACGGTGACCGCAACGAGATCCTCGCCGAGGTCGGGCTCTCCGAGCAGCGGATCGCTCGCGACATCGTCTCGCAGGTGCTCGGCACCGAAGGCACCAGGATCCCGTTCGCCCGCCCGCTGCCCGCCGAACAGGGTGTCGACGTGGAGCACTCACGTTGAAACACACCACTCTCGGAGCGCTCGAGGTCTCGCGCCTCGGCCTCGGAACGATGGGGATGTCGGGTGCCTACACCGGGGCCGGCAGCGACGACGCGGAGAGCATCCGCACCATCCATCGCGCCATTGACCTCGGCATAACTTTTTTTGACACCGCCGAGATCTACGGACCCCTGATCAACGAGGAGTTGCTGGCAACAGCCCTCGCTGGCCGCCGCGACGAAGTCGTCATCGCGACGAAGTTCGGGATGTTCACGAATACCTCGCCAAGGGTCCGCGGGTTCGACGGCAGCGCCGCCAACGTTCGCGCCTCGCTCGAAGGATCGCTGACGCGACTCGGGATGGATCACGTCGACCTCTTTTACCAGCACCGCATGGATCCAATGGTGCCGATTGAGGAGACGGTCGGCGCCCTCGCCGAACTCATCGCGGAGGGCAAGATCCTCGGGTACGGGTTATCCGAGGCGTCGGCAGCCACGATCCGTCGTGCACACGCCGTGCACCCGATCACGGCGCTTCAGTACGAGTACTCGCTGTGGACGCGTGAACCCGAGGAGGAGATCATCCCGCTCGCGCGAGAGCTCGGCATCGGATTTGTACCGTACTCGCCACTCGGGCGGGGGTTCCTCACGGGAGCCATTCGGTCGGTCGACCAGTTCGACGACACCGACTTCCGCCGCACCAGCCCACGATTTGCCAACCTTGACGCCAACCTTCAGATTGTGGATGCCGTTGAGGCGGTCGCGGCCGAGGCGGGGGCCACGCCGGCGCAGGTGGCGCTGGCATGGATTCTTGCGCAGGGGGAGGGCATCGTCCCGATTCCCGGAACCAAGCGCGTCGACCGTCTCGAGGAGAACGTGGGGTCGGATGCTGTCGTGCTTGCGCCGACCCAGCTCGCCGCGCTCGACCGACTCGAAGCACCTGTCGGGGACCGTTACGCGGACATGACGCCGATCCAACGGTGATGTTCACTGTGGGCGCAACGAATACGGCCTGTCGTGTCGGAGGCTCTCGGTAGCGTGAACCGTCGGCATTCGCCGAGACAATCCACCGGAGGAATCGTGACTGAAGTGACCTCGCCCGCGAGTGTCGACACCCCGGCTGATCGGCTCAAGCCTCGCGACTCGCAGGCGTTGATCCTCCTGCTCGCCGCCGTCTTCGTCGTCTTCCTGAACGAGACCACGATGAGCGTCGCTATCCCCACGGTCATCAAGAGTTTCGGCATCCTCCCGGCGACCGGTCAGTGGCTCACGACAGCCTTCGCGCTCACTCTGGCGGTCGTCATCCCCATCACCGGCTGGCTACTGCAACGGCTGAACACCCGACCGGTGTTCATTACCGCAATGGTTCTGTTCGTCATCGGCACCGCGATCGCGGCGAACGCCCCGGCCTTTGAGGTGCTCGTTCTCGGCCGAGTGGTGCAGGCGAGTGGTACGGCGATCATGATGCCGCTGATGATGACGACTGTGCTCACGATCGTGCCGATGCACCTCCGCGGACGCATCATGGGTCGCATCTCGATCGTCATGTCGGTCGCACCGGCGATCGGCCCGGCTCTCGCCGGCATCCTGTTGCAAGCGTTCAACCAGCAATGGCGCGGCGTGTTCTGGGTGATGCTGCCGATCGGCTTGGTGATGCTCGTCATCGGTATTTTGCGGGTCCCGAACATTTCTGAGACCCGTCGCGTTCCGCTCGACGTCTTGTCGGTCGTGCTCTCGGCCCTCGGGTTCAGCGGGTTGGTCTACGGACTGTCCAGCATCGGCCAGGCCGCAGACGGTACGGCACTCGTCGCGCCGTGGATCCCGCTGGCCGTAGGGGCGACCTTCCTGCTCCTTTTTGTGCTCCGCCAGTTCGCCCTTCAGCGTCGCGACACGGCGTTCCTCGACCTGCGTACGTTCAAGTCGCGCACCTTCACGATGTCGCTCAGCATGTTGGCAATCGGGATGCTGTCGCTGTTCGGCATGATCATCGTGCTGCCGATCTACCTGCGCTACGCCCTCCAGCTCGACACGTCGGTCATCGGACTGTCACTGCTGCCGGGCGGACTCGTGATGGGACTCCTCGGGCCGCTCGTTGGGCGGCTGTACGACCGGTTCGGGCCACGACCGCTCGTCGTGCCCGGGGCGATCATGGTGAGTCTGGCGTTCTGGTCGCTTGCACTCGGGCTGGGAGCGACTACCCCGCTCTGGTTTGTCATGGCCGCGTACACGGCGCTGTGCCTGGGGCTCGCGTTCTTGTTCACGCCCCTGTTCACGAGCGGCCTCGGCGCCCTCCCGCCCCACCTGTACTCCCACGGTTCCGCGCTGCTTGCAACGATCCAGCAGGTGGCGGGTGCCGCCGGTACCGCGATGTTCGTCGCGTTCCTCGCGATTGGGATGGCAGGGGCGGGCGAGACCGACGTCACCATCGCCTCGCCCGAGCAGATCTCAACCGGAGTGCATCTCGCGTTCTTGGCCGGTGCCGTGACGACTCTTGCACTGGTCGCGGTGTCGTTCTTCGTGAAGAAGCCCGTCGCGCCCGAGGTCTCCGAAGCCTCGCTCGGCGCTCACCACTGAGCCGAAACACTGAGCCGATACGACGAAGGCCCGGAATCCCACGCGGGTTCCGGGCCTTCGTGGCGTGAGGCTTAAGAGACTCCGACGATCCGAGGGTTGTGGAAGGTGCCGCCGAAGACCCGCTCACTCGCCCCGACCCGGTCGAGGTAGGGGGTGGCACCGCCCATCTGGAAGGGCCAGCCGGCACCGAGGATGAGGCAGAGGTCGATGTCTTCCGCCGCTGCGACGACCTTGTCGTCGAGCATCCGGTGGATCTCGTCCGCCAGGCCGTCCTCGACCCGCGTACGCAGTTGTTCGACGGTGAGCGGCGTCGACCCGGGGATGCGGTGCTTCTTCACGATTTCGACGACCTTCGGGTCGATCCCCTTGTTCCTACCCTTAGCGTCCTTCTCGAACAGGTGGCCGAACTCAGCGAGTTCGTGAAGCGCCGGGCTCTCGAAGAACCGATCAGGGAAGGCCGCGTGATGGGTGTCGAGCACATGCGCGCCGACCTTGAGACCGACCAGTTCGAGCAGCGCAAACGGGTCCATCGGCAGACCGAACGGCTTGACGGCATCCACGACGGTGTCGAAGGGCGCACCCTGTTCGACTGCGTGCATCGCCTCACCGAGCAACTTCGCCAGGATGCGGTTGACGACGAAGCCGG
>JBDTNW010000124.1:0-5502 GCA_039933575.1 Pseudolysinimonas sp.
GCAAGGCTCTCGCCATCCGTACCGCAATTGCGGATGTCATCGACCGCTCCGCCCTCACCCTTTCGATCGGCGGCAGTTGGGTGCGGCCGCTCGGGAGTTACCTCCCCGACGGGGTTCCCGGCACTTCGACAGTCGTTGAAGACCTCTACGGCGACAGCTCGGGCGGGCCCAACATCGAGACCGCGACCCAGCTTTTGGCCGCCGCCGCGATTACGACGCCCGTCGAGTTCAGCATCCACGTCGATCTCGACGCTGTCGGCGATCCGGGAAGCGCCGAGGTTGCCGGGATTGCCGCGCAGCTCGAGGCGACCGGGCTGTTCACCGTCAAGGTCGTCACGACCGACAGTGCTGGGCTCGACAAGGCCAGCGCGGCCGGCGAAGTTCAGGCGAAGTTCACCAGCGTCCTCCCCGCCAACTCAGACCCGATCGGGTATCTCGCACCGTTCCGCACCGGTGGGCCGATTGCGACCGGGTTCACTGACACCCAGGTGGACGCACTTCTGACCAACCTGTCGCTCGAACTCGACCCCGACCTGCGCGCGCAAGACCTCACCGACGTTCAGGCGTTGATCGCGGCGAAGGTGCCTGCCATCCCGATCACCCAAGGTGTGCGGGTGGTGTTCGCGCGGTCGTCCATTCAAACGATCAAGCTCGACGACTCGCTTCCGTTGGAACTCAATCGCTTGATGCGCTAGCGCCGGGTAGCGTGAACTTCGTGAGGTCGGTGCCACGAGTGACGTGCCATGAGTGACGTGCCATGAGTGACGTCGCAGTTCGCGCCGAAGATCTGACCCTTGGCTACGGAGATGGCGACGTCGCCGTCAGCGGGGTCGCATTCGAGATTCCGCTGGATGGCATCCTCGGCATCGTCGGCGAGGCGGGCTCAGGAAAGTCGACGCTCGCTCGCGCGGTCGCCGCCCAGTCGGTACCGGGGGAACGCACCGCGCCGCACATCGTCGGAGGCAGCCTCCAGGTGCTTGGCCGCGATGTGCGAGACCTTTCGCCACACCGTCGCGACAAACTGACGTTGAAAGTCGGGTACCTCCCACAGGATGGCGGCGGCACCCTCGAGCCACACCTGACCGTCGGCGAAAACGTGGCCGCACCCATCTACCAGCGGGATGAGCATTACGACGCGCACCTAGCGGGCGCGCTCGTCGCGCAGCTCGTGGATGCCGTGCGCCTCCCGCTCGGCGTCATGGCGAAGATGCCCCACGAACTCAGTCGCGGTCAACGCCAGCGCATCGCCCTCGCCCGGGCGTTGATTCTCGAGCCTCACCTGCTCGTGGCGGATGACCCGACGATGGGCGTTGACGTTTTGGTGCGCGGTCGCATCCTCACCGTCATCGCGGACCTGCAACGGGAGCGGGCGTTCTCGGCTCTCGTGATCGGACACGACCTGCGCGAAATGCGCACCATGACCGACCAGATCGCGGTCATGCACGAAGGCATCTTCGTCGGCTACGGCCAGGTGGATGACGTACTCGCGACGCCGTTGCACCCGTACGTCGAAGCACTTGCGGCGGCCGCGAGATGAGTCGAGTCGCCTCGGGGGTTTGCTACGATAGACCGGCTGTGCAGACAGCTAATCCTCGATAGCTCAATTGGCAGAGCAATCGGCTGTTAACCGATAGGTTCTTGGTTCGAGTCCAAGTCGGGGAGCCAAATACCTGATCAGTCCGCCCGGCAGAGTTACTCCCCGGGGCGTACGGACGCGCGCGTAGCCTGAACCTATGCGGCACCCCCATCCCTACGCCGCGCAGCAGCAGCGCTGGGCAACCGGCGGCGGTTGGCACGGCCCGCCCTCCGATTGGAGCGCCCCGACCTGGGTCACGCTCTGGATCCCGGTTTTGGTCTCGTTCATGGTTCAGGTGCCGTTCGCGATCTACACGGTCCGCACCGCCGGCCTGACGCCACGTGAATCGGCCATCGTGGTCGCGCTCGCCTTCGTCGGGCCGGTCGCCCTGATCGGCGCACGGCGATTCCCTGGCCCCGTGGTCGCGGCCGTCGCTCTTGCCAGTGGTCTCGACTTGTTCGCCAACCAGCACGGCGGCCCGCCCTACCTGGCGCTCGGGTTCGCGATCATCAGCGCGATCGTGCGCGACTCCCGGGTCTGGGCGTGGGCCTCGGTCGGCGCCGTCTGGGTGATCAGCGTTGGTGCGGCGATCATCATGGCCCGCGAAGATTTCACTCCGGGACGGGTTGCCGCGACCACCCTCGGCATCCTGATCATGTTCGGCGTCGGCGAGGGCATTCGAAGTCGCCGGGATGCCGTGGCCGAGTACCGCAGGCTCACCAGCCAGCGGGAGCAAAGCGAGGTGCAGATGGAGCGCGTGCGCATCGCCCGAGAGCTCCACGACGTTCTCGCCCACTCGCTCAGCCAGATCAACGTGCAGGCCGGCGTCGGGCTGCACCTGATGGATCGTCAGCCTGACAAGGCGGCGGAGGCCCTGGCGAGCATCAAGGAGACCAGCAAGACCGCCCTGGATGAGGTGCGCTCGGTACTGGGCGCGTTGCGGTCCGACGGCAGCACCGACGCCCCGCTGGTGCCGGAACCGGGACTCGACCGTCTCGCCGCGCTGGTGGCGGGCATCCGAGGCGTCGAGGTAAGTCTCGACAACCGCATCGAGTCCGCGTCGAAGCCCGTGCAGCTCGCGCTGTACCGGATCGCGCAGGAGTCGCTCACCAACGTCACCCGGCACGCGAACGCTCACCACGCGACCGTGCGGCTGTGGATCGCCGACCGCAGCTACCACCTGGAGGTCAGCGACGACGGTGCGGGTGCAGCGTCACCGGCCAGCGAGACCGGGGGTCGCGGGCTGCTCGGGATGCGTGAGCGAGCCGAATTGCTCGGGGGCAAACTCAGCGCCGGGCCTGCCGAGGGTGGCGGATTCCGGGTGAGCGCGAAGATCCCCGTGGAAGGTTTCTCATGATCCGCGTCGTCCTCGCGGACGACCAGCACCTCATCCGCGCCGGTTTCAGCAGCCTCCTGGAGGCCGAATCCGATCTCGAAGTTGTCGGCGAGGCGGCTACCGGTCGGGATGCCGTGGCGGTCGTCAAACGCACGAAGCCGGATGTCGTGCTGATGGACATCCGGATGCCGGACGGCGACGGCCTCTGGGCGACCGAGCAGATCGTCGCGGACCCCTCCCTCTCCGGCACTCACGTCGTCGTGGTCACGACTTTTGAACTCGACGAGTACGTGGCTCAGGCGATCCGCGCCGGAGCGAGCGGGTTCCTCGTGAAAGACACCGAACCGGTGGAGCTGATCCGCGCCGTGCGGGTGGTCGCGGGCGGCGACGCGCTCTTGAGTCCGAGCGTCACCAAGCGTCTGCTGGAGCGCGTCGCGGGCAATCTGCGAGCTGAGCCTGACGTCTCGGCGCTGGTGAACCTGACCGATCGCGAGCGCGAGGTGTTGACGCTGGTCGGGCAGGGCCTGACGAACGATGAGATCGGCGCCCGGCTCTACCTGAGCCCCCTGACGGCCAAAACCCACGTCTCGCGCATCATGTCGAAGCTCCTCGCCCGCGACCGCGTGCAACTCGTGGTCATCGCCTACGAGAGCGGCCTGGTCACACCCGGGTCGGAGTAGCCTCCCCGCCGAAACTTGCTCCCCGGGGAGTAGTCGAGTCACTCCCGCCAGCGGATTCGCGGTCAGTGACAACAGACGAATGTGGGGATGTCGGATCCAATCAGGATCCGCAGAAACGGAGAAACCCCACATGTTCACCGCACTTGCTGTGAGCGCCCTCGCCCTCCACCCCTGGGGCGGCGGCTTGTTCTTCCTCCTCATCCCGCTGTTCTGGATCGTGCTCGTCGTCATCCTGTTCGCGATCTTCGGACGCCGGTGGCGCCACCACCGAGGCGCCGGCATGGGCGGCTACGGCCCGCACGCCTACTGGGCACGCGCTCAGTCCGCGTCGAGCGCCGAGTCGACGCTCGCGCAGCGGTTCGCGAACGGCGACATCGACGAGAAGGAGTACCGCGCACGCCTCGAAGTGATTCGGGCGAACGTTCAGACCCCGCCCGTCGGCTGAGCGGGAATTGGGCTCTCCTTCGGGCTGGCGAACCTGTCCGGCCCGAAGGAGGACCCGCCGTGATGGATGCGATCGTCGTCATCCGCTGCACCATCTCGGGCGACCTGACTAGCCGAAGCCGCTAGCATCTCGACCATGAAGCGAAACGGACTGATCATTGCCGGTGGAGTCATCGCAATTCTGCGCGGTATCTTCGGAACCCTCGTTGGACTCGGGAACCTCCCGAGCGTCAATCAGCTCAACCTGCTTGTTCCCGGCTATACCCCGGTTTTCTACTATGAGTTGCTGCTCTCGATCGCGGTCCTGATCATCGGCATTTACTCGCTTGTGAAGGCGATCGACCCGGGCTCCGCCGGAACGATCCGAATCCTGGGAATTGTGATTATCGCGGCGGGAGTGGTCGACGGGGTGTGGGCTCTCGCACTCCTGGGCGGGTCGGCTACTGCGATCCCTTCGGCGCTCGGCTCGGTGGCGGCGCTCGCTCTCATCGGTGGCCTTCTCCTCGCCGGGGCAACGCGTTTGGGCAAGGTCACCACCGCCTGAGCCGAGCGTTGGATCAACCCTCGAGGTGGTCGATACCCGGGGTCCAGGACTGGCCGGGCGAACCCCAGCTCTGCTTGCGCACGGCCTTAGCCATGTCTTTGTCGTGTGGGTGCACGAGGCGATCGGAATACAGGATGCCGTTCAGGTGGTCGAACTCGTGTTGGAAAATGCGGGCAAGCCAACCAGAAGCCCGGACCTCATATCGCTTGCCGTCGAGGTCGGTCGCGGTGAGCACGGCATCCACCGAACGACGCAACGGAAACCGCTCACCGGGGATCGACAGGCATCCCTCTGACTCGTCGTCTTCATCCAGGTCACCGAGTTCGGTCGGTGTGACCAGCAACTCGGGATTGATCGCCGTGCCGCGGTGCACTACGCCGTCGTCGTCGACCCAGGAGTACACGAAGACGCGCAGCTGAACGCCGACCTGAGGTGCGGCGAGGCCCACGCCAGGGGCTGCCGCCATGGTCTCCTCGAGATCGTTCACCAGTTGGCGCACCGACTCGTCGATGTTGACGACGGTCTCGGCGACGGAATGCAGCACCGGGTCGCCCGTGATGCGAATGGGTCGAACGGCCATTCGGACAGGATATCGGCGCTGCGACCAGTAGATTCTTGGAGTGATCGAGCTCGACGACCTAGGTGCCGTTAGCGCGATCGGAAACCTCGCACCGATCGGGATCGTCATCGCGCTGTTCGGCGCGATCTTCCTGTCGCTCGGCGCCCAGTTTCAGCACCGCGGGGTTGAGGTTGTCGAACAACGCCACGGCACGGGAGCCAAGGCCGGACTCAATGTGCGCCAAATGCTCCGCCTGTTGGCCCGACCCTCATGGCTCATCGGCACTGTCATGCTTGGGTTGGCGATCCTCTTCCAGCTGACGAGCCTCGGATTCGCCCCGCTGATCGTTGTGCAGCCGATCGG
>JBDTNW010000125.1:0-5449 GCA_039933575.1 Pseudolysinimonas sp.
GTTACCTGTACGGGCACGCCGAGGTCGACGGCAACCGGGTCGACATCGTCGCCCGTGTCGACGGTCGCGATCACCCGAACCCGGGCGACAAGATCATGGTCACCCCGACCCCGGCGCACATCCACGCTTTCGACATTGAGAGCGGCGTGCGCCTCTCGAAGCCGGTCACGGCGAAGGCCAGCTGACCTGCCCCCTCTACGCGGCCCCCGTCTCCTACGAGGCGGGGGCCGTTGTTTTGTTCGACCCGTTCCGTTTGGGGTGGCCGTTCACCCTAGGCTCAACCAGTGAGTTCCACCCTCTCGATCACGTCGGCAGTGCCCGATCCGGCACTTCTCGACCTGCCGTGGAACCTCCCCCTTGAGGTATGGCCCGATGAGACCATCGCAGCCCTCCCGAAGGGGATCTCGCGACACCTCGTTCGGTTCGTGCGGCTCGGCGAGCACGTACTCGCGGTGAAAGAGACCACCGCCGAGATGGCCCAACACGAGTACGAGCTGCTGCGCACCCTCAACCGCCTTGACCTGCCGTGCGTCGAACCGATCGCGGTGATCACCGGACGCGCCTCGGCGACCGGCGAAGAACTGGCACCGGTGCTGGTCACTCGCCACCTCCGCTTCTCGCTCCCCTACCGCGCGATCTACTCGCAGACCCTCCGACCGGATACCGCCACTCGGTTGGTCGACGCCCTCGCAGTTCTGCTCGCGCGGCTTCATGTCACGGGCTTCTTCTGGGGTGACGTGTCGCTGTCGAACACCCTGTTCCGGCGAGATGCGGGGGCCTTCGCGGCCTACCTCGTGGATGCCGAAACCGGCAAGCTCTACGACGGCGCCCTGAGCGCGGGGCAACGCGAGCACGACCTCGAGATCGGCCGGATCAACATCGCCGGCGAGCTGCTCGACCTTCAGTCCGGCGGCCGACTCGACGACGACGTTGATCCCGTCGTGATTGCCGACCGCATCGTCGAGGCCTACCGCGATCTGTGGGTCGAGCTCACGGCATCCGAATCGTTCCCCGAAACAGAGCGGTGGCGGATCGCGCAACGCGTCGAGCGACTCAACGAACTCGGGTTCGATATCGAGGAACTGTCGATCAGTCGGGATGACGCCGGGGCGCGAGTGCGCATCCAACCCAAGGTGGTGGATGCCGGCCACCATTCGCGCCGCTTGCTGCGGTTGACCGGGTTGGATGCCGGCGAGAACCAGGCGCGCCGCCTGCTGAATGACCTCGACGCCTATCGCACCTCGGGTGACCGGGTCGGTCAAGACGAAGAGGTCGTGGCTCATGAATGGCTCGCGCGGGTCTTCGAACCCGTGGTGCGCGCAATCCCCCGTGAGCTGCGCGGAAAGTTGGAGCCGGCCGAGGTCTTCCACCAGTTGCTGGAGCACCGCTGGTACCGCTCGCAGGACGAAAAGCGCAACGTGCCGCTCGCCGAAGCACTCACCTCGTACATCGAAACCGTGCTGCGCCACCGTCGCGACGAGATGACCGTCGTGGGCCCGCCAACCGGGTCGATCACCGCTCCCATCTCCGTGGTCGAAGACTGGCGCGACAAGGTCTGACGCGGCTCTAGGGTCGAGTCATGGCCGTCGCCCACTCGCACCCTCAACCCGTTGGCGCACTCGGCCGAATCGCCGGGGCGTCCGCCCGGCATCCGTTTCGGGTACTCACGATCTGGGTCGTCGTGCTGGGTGCAGCGGCGGCTGTCGCGCTCGGTGGCGTGACCGGCGAAGGCCTCTTCGACCGACTCGGGGGCGGTGGCGGCTCGTGGTCGAACGGGGAGAGCAAAACTGCTGACAACCTCCTCGCCGGCGACGACGCGCGTTCGACGACCCTTCTCGTCTACGGCGTGGATACCGCGGACCCCCAACTCGCAACGCTCGTCGCCGACGCTGCAACTGACCTCGGTGATCTCGCTGGAGTGACCGTTGTCGATCCGCTGCTCCTGCCACCGCTGCCGGACGGCAGCCCCGACCCGCGGGTTGCTTCGCTGTACGCCGAAGATGGCGACGGGGTGCTGATCAGCGCCTCAGTCGCGCGGACCGCGGACGACGTGGATGCCACTGTCGCCCGAGTCGAGGATCGCCTGCGCTCGGCGGCGGACGACATCCGAAAGGCCTTCCCCGACGCGACTGCAGAAGTCGGCAGTTCCGATCTGCTGGTCAACTCGATCGTGCACATCTCCGAGACCGACCTTCAGCGGGGCGAGACCATCGCCCTCCCCATCGCGCTGATTGTCATGCTCGTCGTGTTCGGCGGCTTCCTCGCTGCCGGCATGCCCCTCGTCGGCGCACTCGTCTCGATCCTCGGTGGCCTCGGCGCGCTCTTCGGCTTCACCTTTCTGATCGACGTCAACACCACCGTCGTCAACGTCGTGACCGCGGTCGGACTGGGACTCTCGATCGATTACGGGCTGCTCATCGTGTCGCGGTTTCGGGAAGAGTATCGACGCTCGGCCGACGGCGAATCCGCGCGTGCGCACCGACTCGCGGCCATTGTGCGAACAGCAGAGACCGCGGGTCGCACCGTCGCGTTCTCGGGCACAACTTTCGCGATCGCCGGGCTCGGCCTGCTGTTCTTCTCCCCGTCGATCGTCAAGGCAATCGGGCTGGGCGCCCTCTCGGTCACGGTGATCTCCATCGCATCCGCCCTCACGCTCCTCCCGGCGCTTCTCTCGCTCACCGGCGAACGGCTGGTGCGTCCTGGCGCTCTCACCCGAGTCCCGGGGATCGGCCGAGTCCTCTCCCGCTTCGGTGATATTGCCCCCACCGAAGGCTTCTTCTCAAAGCTCGCTCGTCGACTCCAGCGTCATCCAGCCCTGGTCACACTCGGTGCTTTCGCTGTGCTGCTGCTTCTCGCGACGCCTGTGCTCTCGCTGCGACTGGCGAACACCGCGGTCGATGCGATCCCACGCTCGTCCGACCAGTACACCTTCATCACCGCATTGAACGAACAGTTTCCTCAGGCCGCGGCGCCACGCGTCGCTCTGGTCACACGCTCCGAAGACGACGCCCGCACGTGGGCTGCGACAGCTTCGAAACTGGCGCATGTCGAGTCGGTGGGCACACCGGTCGAGTCCGGTGACGGCTGGCGCACGTCAGTCGTCGTCGACGGCAAGAATGGCGGCGCGGTGGTCGCCGAACTTCGCGCCGATGCTCCCGCTTTCGACCACTGGGTCACCGGGACGGATGCCCGCGCCGTTGACTTCTCGCAGTCGCTGCAGAGCGGCATCCCCTGGGCCGCCGGCGTGATCGCGCTCGGCACGGTGCTGCTGCTGTTCCTCATGACCGGGTCGGTCGTCATCCCGCTCAAGGCGCTGCTGGCGAGCGCACTCTCGCTGGGGGCCTCGGTGGGGCTGTTGGTTTGGGGCTTCCAAGACGGCGCCTTCGCCGGATTCATGGGCTTCGACCCCACGACGGTGTACGGCGTCGACACGCTCGTGGTGCTGCTGACCTTCGTCTTCGGATTCGGTCTGGCGATGGACTACGAGATGTTCATCCTGTCGCGCATCAAAGATCAGCGGGATGCTGGCGCGACCGACGAGGAATCGATCGCCATCGGCCTCCAGCGATCCGGACGCATCATCACCTCTGCGGCCCTGATCATCATCGTTGTGTTCGCAGGCTTCGCGACCGGTGACCTGATGATCATCAAACAGCTCGGCGTCGCCCTCGCCTTCGCGGTGCTGCTCGATGCGACGCTGGTGCGCTGCATCCTGGTGCCCGCGTTTATGACCTGGCAGCGTCGGATCATGTGGTGGGCGCCGGCGCCGCTAAAGCGCCTGCACGCCCGCTTCGGGCTGAGCGACTAGCCGTTCGTCGCCGCTACTTGGCCGCCCTGAGTTTCGAGATCTCGTAGAGCGTCACGCTGACCGCGATCCCGGCGTTGAGCGACTCAGTCGCCGAGTCGATCGGAATCGACACCACCGCGTCACAGGTTTCGGTCACGAGGCGCGACAGACCCTTGCCTTCGCTGCCGACAACGATCACGATCGGCTCCTTCGCGAGGGCGAGCTGCGGCAGAGATACCGATCCACCCCCGTCGAGACCGAGCACGAACACCCCGCGCTTCTTCAACTCCTTGAGCGTCGTCGTGAGGTTGGGAGCCATCGCGACCGGCACGCGCGCCGCCGCCCCTGCCGAGGTCTTCCAAGCGGATGCCGTCATCCCGACGCTTCTGCGCTGCGGCACGATCGCGCCCTGCCCGCCGAATGCGGCGATCGAGCGCACGATCGCGCCGAGGTTACGCGGATCGGTGATCCCGTCGAGGGCGACGAGCAGCGGAACCTTGCCGCTCTTCTCGATCTGATCGAGCAGTTCCATCGGATGCGCGTACTCGTAAGCCGGAACCTTGAGCGCGAGCCCCTGGTGCACCGAGTCGGGACCCGTCATCCGGTCGAGTTCCTGCCGCATCACTTCGAGCACCGGGATGTTGCGTTTGCCGGCGAGCGAGATGGCTTCCTTCACGCGGTCATCCATCTCCAACCGCGACGCGAGGTAGAGCGTCGTGCCCGGAACCTTCGCCCGCAGGGCCTCGACGACGGAGTTGCGCCCGGTGACCATCTCGGACTCCGCGTCCCGTTTGGGAACACGACGGCGCTCGGGGGCGGGCTTACCGGTGCCGCCCTGTCGGTCGGAACCCTGTCGATCGGCACCCTGCCGGTCGCCACTCTGTCTGTCGGCACCTGACTTGCCGCCGCCATGACGTTCGCGGGCGGCGTCGAGGCGATCCTGCGCGGCCTTCCGCTTGCCGGCGACATGCCAACTACGGTCGGTTGCCTTCGGGGTCGGGCCTTTGCCTTCGAGCGCCTGACGGCCGTGACCGCCGGTGCCCGTGGTCGGGCCCTTCTTGTTTCCGCGTGCGCCGGGGCGCCCAGGCTTGACCATTAGAGAGTCCACCGTGTTCCGTCGGGGCCGTCTTCGAGCGTGACGCCCGCACCAGCCAATGTGTCGCGCACCCGATCGGCAGTCGCGAAGTCTTTCGAGGCCCGAGCGGACTCCCGTTCGGCGATGAGTCGGTCGACGAGGGTGCCAAGCACGGCATCCGCTGCTCCGCCGTCGCCCGACGCCCATTCCGGAGCCTCTGGGTTGATGCCCAGCACTGACGTCATCGCGATGACCTCAGCGCGGGCACGGGCCGCGGTCGCGGTGTCGCCGTCATCGAGCGCAGCGTTGCCCGCCCGCACCGTTTCGTGCACGACGCCGAGCGCCTGGGGTACTCCGAGGTCGTCGTCCATCGCAGTCGCGAATGCGTCCGGTACGGCGACGGCACCGCCCGAGGTGCCCTGACCTGCCAGTACCCGGCCCGATCGCTCGAGGAAGCCGTGGATGCGGTCGAGCGCCGACTCTGCCTCGACGAGCGAGCCCGCGTGGTAGTCGATCGTCGAGCGGTAGTGCGCGCTCGACAGGTAGTAGCGAATGACGATCGGGCGGGCCGTGGCGAGGAACTCGGC
>JBDTNW010000126.1:0-5345 GCA_039933575.1 Pseudolysinimonas sp.
GGGAATGCCTGGATGTACTCACGACCCAAAGCGACATCGACTATGACGGCGTGAGTGGGTCGGTCAACCTCGATGAGAACGGTGATGTCGTACGTGGAACGTACGGAATCGTGGTCTACGACGGCGAAAACAAGTACTCCGTGGTCTCGACTCGCGTCGGTTAGATCCGAGTAACGATTAGGTTCCGTGTCGCGGAAATTTCTGTTCGCGTAGTCTTGCGAAACAAAAATCCCGTACCGTCAGGGCATTGCACCCCTTCGGGCGTTGGGCACGTTGCCCTGCGACCGAGGTGTGCGGCCAAGACCCAACAGCACATCGACATAAAGAAAAGGTGAAACCCTATGAAGGGATTCAAGAAGGCTTCGATCGCCATTGCGATCGGTGTCTCGGCAGCCATTGCGCTCGCCGGCTGTGGCACCACCGGTGGCGCCAGCTCTGACGCGTACAAGATCGCGTACCAGGGCCCGCTGACCGGCGACAACTCCGCCTACGGCGCATATGCGCGGGCCGGCATTGAGGTCGCTCTCGCCGACTACACGGCAGCCAACCCGTCCGCTCCGAAGGTGACGGTCGTCTACTCCGACACCCAGGGCGACCCGGCGCAGGCTCCGGCCGTCGCGACCGACCTCATCAACGACAAGGCCGTTATTGGCGTCACCGGCCCCGCCTTCTCGGGTGAGACCAACGCGACCGGTCCGGCGTACGCCGAAGCTGGTCTGGTGACCGTCTCGATGTCGGCAACCAACCCCGATCTGTCGAAGAACGGGTGGGCCACCTTCCACCGCGTCGTTGCCCCCGACTCTGCTCAGGGCCCCGCGGCCGCCGAGCTGATGATCAACACCCTCAAGTACAAGACGGTGTACGTCGTCGATGACTCGAGCGACTACGGCGTTGGTCTCGGCGACGAGGTTCGCAAGACGCTGGGTTCGGTCCTGGTCGGCAGCGACAAGGTTCAGGTCAAGGACACCGACTTCTCCGCCACCGTCACCAAGGTGAAGGCTTCTGGCGCCGAGGCGATCTACTACGCGGGCTACGCCCCGGAAGCCGCTCTCTTCATGAGGCAGCTCCGTGACGGCGGCTACACGGGTGTCTTCCTCTCGGGCGACGGCACGGTCGACGCGGCGTTCCTCACCGCCGGTGACTTCACCGATGGTGCGATCCTGACGTTCCCCGGCATCCTCGATGCGAGTGAAGCGTTCACTGCCAAGTGGAAGGCCCTCACGGTCGCGGACAAGGGCGAGATCGGTGCCTACACGCTCGAGGCGTACGACGCCGCGACGGTTCTGCTCAACGGAATCGCAGCGGGTAACGTGACGCGCGCCGACCTGCTCAAGTTCGTGAACGCGTACGACGAAGACGGCATCACCAAGCACATCAAGTTCACCTCCGGCGGTGAAATCGATGGCGCCTCGGGTGTCTTCTACTACACGGTCAAGGGTGGCAAGACGATCTACGGCGGCCCGGCCGAGTAATCCAGTGGTGCGCCGGGGTCGCTGACCCCGGCGCACATTTGGACCGTCTTCTTCGGGTGAGGCCGGGTCTGTTCAGGCCCGGCCTCACCTGAAATCCCTCGACAGAGAGCCACTTCTTTGGACTTCGAGTTCCTCTTCAACAACATCGTTGAACTGACCGTCACGGGGCTCGTGCTCGGTTCGATCTACGCGCTTCTCGCGCTGGGCTACACGCTCGTCTACGGCGTGCTGCAGCTCATCAACTTCGCCCACGCCGACGTGTTCATGTGGGGAACCTTCGCGGTGGCCTGGCTCTTCATCCTGCTCGGAGTGCATGGCAACTCAGACCTCGCCGGTGCCGCGCCGTATCTGATCCTCGCGCTCGTGGTCGCTGCGGCAACTTCCGGCGGACTCGCGATGCTCGTTGAGCGGGTCGCCTACCGGAGACTCGTGCGCAAACGCGCCCTCAGCTACATCATCCTGATCTCGGCCATCGGTGCCTCGTTCGTTCTGTCTGAGACCATGGGCATCCGCGACTTGATCGTCGAGTTCCTGAGCAACGCGATCAACGCAGTCATCGGGATCTTCGGTGGCCACGTCGACCTCTCCGAATTCTTCGCCGACTACATCGGCCGCGCCCGCGGAATCACGACCCTGCCGCTGACCATCAAACCGACGACAGTGCTGTCGATCGGCAACTTCAACCTCCGCGACACCGACATCACGATCATCGCTGCGGCGCTGATCATGATGGTGCTGCTTGACCAGTTCATTCGTCGCACCCGACTGGGCCGAGAGATTCGCGCCGTCGCCCAAGATCCCGAGGCCGCAGCGCTGATGGGATCCAACGCGACCAACGTCGTCAGCAAGACGTTCCTCATCGGCGGGATCATGGCCGGCGTCGCCGCGGTGCTGTACCAGATCAAGGTCGGCTCGACCTCATCGAGCATTGGAGTCGTACTCGGCATCAAGGCGTTCACTGCCGCGGTACTCGGCGGCATCGGCAACCTCCGCGGCGCTCTGCTCGGCGGGCTGCTGTTGGGTGTCACCGAGAACTTCGGGTCGGCGATCTTCGGCACTCAGTGGAAGGACGTCGTGGCGTTCCTGCTCCTGGTGCTCATCCTGCTCATCAGGCCGACCGGCCTTCTCGGGCAGACCCTTGGAAGGGCCCGCGCATGAGGAAATTCCGCGAGAGGGCGGGCGACTGGCTCGACGACAAGCTCACCCCGGTCGGTGCCGTGCTCGGCCGAAAGCCGATCAAGGTGCCGCTGATCATCCTCGGCGTGCTGCTTGTCTACGCGCTTCCGATTCTCAACCTGCCGCTGATCACCACCCCTGACAGTGACTTCCCGAACGTGCTGTTCACGGTCACCGTCTATGCGATTGTCGCCGTCGGCCTCAACATCGTGACCGGGTACGCCGGCCTGCTTGACCTCGGCTACGTCGGCTTCTATGCCGCCGGGGCGTATACGGTCGGCATCCTCACCGCCTATCACTTCGCCTGGCCGTTCCTGCTGGTGTTGCCGATCGCGATGGGCATCACACTCCTCACCGGTGTGCTGCTTGGTGCCCCCACTCTTCGGGTGCGCGGCGACTACCTCGCGATCGTCACGATGGGGTTCGGTGAACTCATCCGCATCACGATTCGCAACACCGCGTGGCTCGGTGGAACGGGTGGCATCAAGGCGATTCCGGCACCGCAGAGCATCGGGGCACCGGACGGGTTGTTCCAGATCCCGCACCTCGCCTGGGACGGGCTCAATCCGCTCATCGACCTCAGCCGCTCAACGAAGTTCCTAGTCTTCGGTGTTCTCGATGCGACCCCATACTTCTGGCTCGCGCTGACGGCGCTCATCGCCGTGATTTTCGTGGAGCGACTGGTGAAGACCAGCCGCGTCGGCCGGATGTGGGAGGCAACCCGCGAAGACGAGGATGCCGCCGAGATCATGGGCGTCGCGACCTTCAAGTTCAAACTGCTCGCCTTCGCCTCGGGCGCGTTCATCGGCGGTCTCGCCGGAGCGCTGTTCGCGGCGAAAGCCGGGTACATCAACCCGATCAGTTTCCCGGCCAACCTCTCGATCTTGTTCGTTGCGGCCGTCGTGATCGGCGGGTCAGGCAACCGTTGGGGTGCGATCATCGGTGCCGTCATCGTCGCCTACCTCCCCGAGCGCTTCCGCGAACTCGAAAACTGGCGACTGTGGTTCTTCGGAATTGCACTGGTGATCATCGTGAGCTTCCGTCCGCAGGGGCTCTTCCCGTCGTACAGCCAACGAAAAGCGAGACGCGCGGCGAGGCAGAGCGCCCGACTCGATCACTCGGAGGTGACGGCCGATGTCTGACACCGACGTCGCAACGGATACTGCCGTGAAGCCGGTTTTGGAAGTCGACCACGTCACGATCAAGTTCGGCGGCGTGGTCGCGCTCGACGACGTCACGTTCGACATTCGACCCGGCGAGATTCTCGGCCTGATCGGCCCGAACGGCGCCGGCAAGACGACGGCCTTCAACGTGATCACCGGGGTCTACCAAGCCACCAGCGGCACGGTCGCCTTTGAAGGCGTGCCGTTGCGCGGCAAGAAGCGGCACCAGATCACCAAGCTCGGGATCGCGCGGACCTTCCAGAACATCCGACTCTTTCCGTCGATGTCGGCTCTCGACAATGTGCTGGTTGGCGCCGACGTGCACAGCAAAGTGGGGGTGCTGAACGCGATCTTCCGCACGCCGTACTTCCGCCGCACCGAGCGCGCGGGTCGGGATCTGGCACGCGAACTGCTGAAGTTCGTCGGGGTCGCCGCACGCGGCGAGGAGGTGTCGGTCAACCTCTCCTACGGTGACCAGCGCCGAGTCGAAATCGCGCGCGCCCTCGCGACGAAACCGAAGCTGCTGTGCCTCGATGAGCCGGCGGCCGGATTCAACCCCGCCGAGAAGCAGCGCCTGATGCAGCTCATCCGTGACATTCGGGATGCCGGCAACACTGTGCTCCTGGTCGAGCACGACATGAAACTCGTCATGGGGGTCTGCGACCGCGTCGTCGTGCTCGAGTTCGGCAAGAAGGTCGCCGAGGGCACGCCGACCGAGATCCAGTCCAACCCGGTCGTCATTGCGGCGTACCTCGGAACCGACGATGAGGATGACGATGACGACGCTGCTTGAGGTCGACAACCTGTCGGTCAACTACGGTCACATCGAGGCGATCCGCAACATCTCGTTCGCGGTCGAAGAGGGCACCATCACGACCCTCATCGGCGCCAACGGTGCGGGGAAGACCACCACGCTGAAGACGATCTCGGGCCTGCGCCCAGTGCGTAAGGGCAAGATCATCTTCAACGGCAAAGACATCACCAAGACGCCGTCCTACGAGCGGGTCAAGTTGGGCCTCACCCAGTCGCCCGAAGGACGCCGCTGCTTCCCGGGGATGACCGTGCGCGAGAACCTCGATATGGGCGCCCTGCTGCGCACCGACCGTCGGAGCGGAGGCGTGAAGGAAGACCTCGATCGCGTCTTCGGCCTGTTCCCGCGCCTGCAGGAACGTATCGGGCAGCTCGCCGGCACGATGTCGGGTGGTGAGCAGCAGATGCTCGCCATCGGTCGCGCACTCATGGCTCGGCCCAAGCTCGTGCTGCTCGACGAGCCGTCGATGGGGCTCGCGCCGAAACTGATCCGGCAGATCTTTGCGATCATCGACGAGATCAAGGAGCAGGGCACCACGGTGCTTCTGGTCGAGCAGAACGCGAACCAGGCGCTCAAGCGATCGGATGTCGCCCACGTGCTCGAAACCGGCGAGATCGTGCGCAGCGGCACCGGCCCTGAACTCGCGGTCGATCCGGCAGTCAAGGCGGCCTACCTCGGCGGCGACGTATAGCCTTTCTGCTTCGCCTTTCAGGCGACAGCGTC
>JBDTNW010000127.1:0-5342 GCA_039933575.1 Pseudolysinimonas sp.
ACTCGCTTCTCACGATCGATTCCGACGACCTGGTGAAGAACGTGCGGGCGATCGCCGAGTTCGAGTTCCAGCGAGAGCTCGGCAAGATCGGCAAGCCGATCGATCGCGACGAGTGGTTCATGACGCCTCAGACCATCAACGCGTACTACAACCCCGGCTTCAACGAGATCGTGTTTCCGGCGGCCATCCTTCAGGCTCCGTTCTTCGATGAGGGTCGGGATGCCGCGGCCAACTACGGTGCGATCGGTGCCGTCATCGGGCACGAGATCGGGCACGGGTTCGACGACCAGGGTTCGCAGTACGACGGCGACGGCCGGCTCACCAACTGGTGGACGGATGCCGACCGCGCGGCGTTCGAGGAGCGCACGAAGGCCCTCATCGACCAGTACGACGTACTTGAGCCGCGCCAGTTGCCGGGCCACCACGTCAACGGTGCCCTGACGATCGGCGAGAACATCGGCGACCTCGGAGGCCTCAGCATCGCCTGGAACGCGTACCTCTTCTCTCTCGAGGGTGCCGAGGCGCCGGTCATCGACGGGCTGTCGGGTGCCGAGCGGTTCTTCCTCGGCTGGGCGCAGGCCTGGCGCACCAAGTTGCGGGACGAGGAGGCGTTGCGACTTCTCTCGATCGACCCGCACTCGCCGGCGGAATTTCGGTGCAACCAGATCGTCCGTAACCTCGATGTGTTCTACTCGACCTTTGGCGTGACCGAGGCGGATGCTCTCTGGCTCGACCCACAGGACAGAGTGACCATTTGGTAGACGCGCAGGCTGCGACCCAACGCCGCGACCGCGTGCGCGCCGCGAGCGTGCCCCGGCATCGGAACTCGCAGCCTGCCGAAGACTTCTCCGCCAGCTTCTCCGCGTTGGGCGACCTCGCCTACGACGGAGCTCAGGTCTCGGCATCCATCACCGATCTCGACTCGGGGCGCACTTTGCTCGCGATCGACGAACGCATCGTGCTTCCGACGGCGAGCATCGGCAAGATTCTGCTGCTGGTCGAGGTGTCGGCGCGTCTGACCGAGCGCGACTTCTCGGGCTACGGCATCCTCGACAAGACACCGCGGGATGCCGTGGGCGAGAGCGGCGTTTGGCAGCACCTTCAGGCGCCCTCTCTTCCGGTCGCCGATCTCGCCACCTTGGTCGGGGCGACCAGCGACAACCTCGCGACGAATGTTCTGCTGCGCCAGGTGGGACTGGATGCCGTCCGCTCGCGCACCGAAGCGCTCGGCCTGATGCGCACAGCCCTCCTCGACCTCGTGCGCGACCAGCGCGGACCCGACGACGCGCCCCAGCTGTCGGTGGGGTCGACGGCCGAGCTCGCCTGGCTGTTCGCGGCACTTGCCCGCGGCGAAATCGTCGACGCCCTCACCTCGAGTCGGGTGCTCGGCTGGCTGTCGCTGAACTCCGACCTGTCGATGATCGCGAGCGCGTTCGGCCTCGACCCCCTGTCTCACCGAGGTTCCGACCACGGGCTGCTGCTGGTCAACAAGACGGGCACTGACACCGGTGTGCGATCGGAAGCGGGCGTGCTGCGGGGTCCGCGCGCGGCCGTCGCGTACGCCGCATCCGTGCAGTTCAATGACTCGGGACTTGCCGTCAGGCTGCGTGTTCTTGACGCGTTGCGCGTGATCGGGCTGGACATTTTGGAGCACGTGCACTGACCTGTCGGTCGCGACACGCCGGGTGACCCCTCACGCAGCCGGATAAATTACTTTCGCTCAGGTCTTGTCCACCGTTTGGGGGACCATTAGTGTGAAACAGTCGCCCGGCAACGACATCCCCCCCTCGTTGCTGTTTCCCCCCAAAACTGGCGACGCCATCAGGAGTTCATCCACGTCCAAAGACGACCCCCATTCCGACGAGGCGCGCTAACCCGAAGTTCGCGTACCTCTGCTTGCCTCACGTCCCGGCCCCCCGTGCCGGTCTCCCGGTGTGCTTTGCTGCGCACCGCTTTCGCGTAGCGCCCGATTCTGGGCATCCCCGTGCACGCGCCTAAGTTCCAATCCCTCAGCAAGGAACAATCCCCCATGTTCAAGAAACTCCTAGCCGGTGCGACGACGCTCGCACTCGCGATCGGCATGGTGGCGCTCACGGCCGAAACTGCCAGCGCTCACTCAAATAACGTCTCTGCCTCGGCGGCTTGTAGTACCGCCCCCGCCGGCGGTTGGACCGTCACCTGGAAGATCACCAACGACTACGACCTCGATTCGTCCATCATCGCGACGAGCGAGACCGGTGGCTACACCTCCCCGGTCGTCATCCCCACGACCGTTGCGAAGTCGAGCACCGACCCGCACTTCGTGACGTTCACCCAGAACTTCGCGACCGCGCCGGCAGGAGACGTGAAGCTGACGGTCACGAGCAAGTGGGCTGACACCTACTCGCAGGACAACTCGGGCACGATCAAGTCCACCCAATTCTCGAACGACTGCCTGAAGGTGACACCGACCGCTGCGACGTTCGCAACCGCTCAGTGCACCGGTCCGGGAACGTACGGCACAGCCAGTTACACCGTTCCCGCGGCCACGACGAAGTACAAGTACCAGATCCGTTTCACCTCGGCTGGCAATAGCGGGTGGACTGACGTCGTCGCCACAGGCGTGACGAACGTTGCGATCGCCGCCAACGGCTACGTCGAGGTAAAGGCTGTCGCGATCAACGGTTGGACGCTCACGGGTACGAAGGTCTGGAAGAAACAGTTCAGTGCTCCGGACTGCACGTACAACGGGCACCCGACGCCGCCGACGATCGTTCAGGCAGTCTGCAACGGCGAGGGCACCGTCGGCAAGGGCTCGTACACGATCCCGGATCTCGAGGGCGTTCAGTACTCAACCTCGACGTCGGCGAACGGCACGTACACCGACATCGGGCCGGGAGACCACCCCGCCAACGACGGTGACACGATCTACATTCACGCCAATCCGAAGAGCGGCTACGCCCTTGACGACAAGGACGCCGGCCAGGTATTCAAGTCGTACAAGCTCGAGTTCACCGACCTCAACCCGGCGGCGTGCAACGTTCCGACCGTGCCCAGCCCGACCTACCAGTACTGCGTCTCGGCTGGCAACCCCAGCCAGGCGGGCTACACGATTCCGGCAGACACCGGCATCCAGTACCAGCTCTGGAACGGAACGACGTGGGACAACGTCGGAACTGCCGTCTCCACCTTTGTGCAGGTGAACAGCTTCCCGACGCAGATCAAGCTGCAGGCTGTCGCCAAGGCTGGGTACACGATCCCGGCCGACTCGACCATCTCGTGGACGTTCGACTTCGCGACCGCCGGGGACTGCGTCAACGACGCCCCCCCGGTTGCTCCGTCGTGGACCGACTCGATCTGTGAGCCGAACGCCATCGGGTCGACCAACCCGACGTTCACCGTCAATGGCACCGTCGACGACCACCTCCACTACGAGGTCAGCACCAACAGCACCGATGGCGTCAACGGCTCGTGGGGCACTGTTCCTGATGGCGGTCCGCAGCTCGGCACCGTCGGACTGACGTACTGGATCAAGGCAGTGCCGGATGCGGGCTACAAGCTCGTCGGCGACACCGGACCGTGGAGCCACCTCTTCACGAACCCGGGCGACTGCCTCGACAAGGCCGCCGCGGGCGATCCGACCTTCACGGACGCAGTCTGCACCGAGCCCGGTACGGGCACCGATGATGGCTACTACATCGTTGAGGTTGGTGACCACGTTCACTACGAGGTCAGCTTCGACAGCACCGATGGAACTGACGGCACCTGGAGCCCGGTTGACGTGTCGACCTACGGCGTCAAGCAGCACACGAGCCCGGGCGATCACGTCTGGATTCACGCGATTGCGGATGCTGGCTACACGTTGGGCGACTCGGTGAGCCACTGGGACCACGAGTTCGCTGCCATCGGGGACTGCCTCGACAAGACGCCGGTCAAGCCGGCGATCGTCGTCGACCAGAAATGCTTCGTCGACGAGGCAAATCACGGTAGCTTCACCTCCGGTTCGATCACGCCTCCGACGGGCACGCCGCACGTCACCTATTACCTGGGTGACGTCTTCGCGACGGCTGTCCCGCTGACCACGAAGGTGAATGTCTCCCCGGGCAACTACACGGTGTGGGCACTTGCGGATGACGGTTACACGCTCGACCCGCAGGATGGCTACGTCTTCGGCAACCCGTCGGCCCGAGTCATCGTGCCGGGCCAGCTCTCGAAGGAGATCGTGAACGTCGGCGAGGCGAAGGCCTGTGGCGATCTGATCGAGCACCCGACAGTGACCCCGACGGTGACCTTCGCGCAGCAGAAGTGCGCCGCTGCCGGCACCTATACCTTGGGTGTCGAACAGGAAGGCCTGTACGCCGGGATCGTCTGGACGATCACGCCGGTCTTGTCGACGACGGAGGGAACGCACAACGCTCCCACCGGCGCTGTCCACATTGAGGCTCGGCCGGCCGGCGGCTACGGCTTCGATGGGGACTTCGGCAATGGCGAAGTCGTGCTGACCTGGGACTACGTGTTCGCGGTTCCTAAGGATTGCCTGCCGACCCTCGCCTTCACCGGCGGCGGGATCGCGACGGGCGCCTTCGGAATCGCGGCTCTGCTGGTGCTGGGTGGTGGCCTGATGGTCGCCGCGCGCAACCGCAAGGTCGGCATGGCCAAGGCTGACAACTAAGCAGTACCTGCAGTAACGCAGTACCTGGCGGTGTCCGCTCTACGTGAAAGCGTGGGGCGGGCACCGCCCACCCGTCTGTACCCCGAACTGTCAGCCTTTCGGAGGACCGTCACGTATAGTGGCGTTGTCAGCCTTTGGGCGACAAAACCCCCATCACCCGTATCACCCGATTGACCCGATCAGTCGACGCACTCCCGTCCGGGCCCCCGCCGGAGCGTCGTTGAAACGAGCCGAGGCGGCGTTTGCCCTCGGTGAGAAGCACCTTGCTAGGACCCCCCAGTGTTCAATACCCACCCCACTTCTTCGCGCGCGCCCCTGCGCCGCCCGTTCGCTGCCCTTTCCGGTGTCGTCGCGGTTGTGATCGGTTTCGCCGGTCTCGCCGCGGTCACGACGCTCGACACGGCATCCGCCTTCACCGGGTCAAACCCTTTGAGCGCGCTCAAGAACTTCACCGTGCTGACCCAGGGCAACGCCACGGTCGGCAACTCGGGAGAGTTCGAGGGCAGCCTCGCCGCTGGCGGCAATGTGTCATTCGGTCAGTACGACCTCGCGGCGAACCAGGACGGTTCAGCGCTCCCGAACGTGGACGGCCTCACCGGCGTGCAGCTGTTCGTCGGCGGCACCATGGTCTTTCCGGGGAGCGGCAAACTGGATGTGCTCTCCGGGTACGCCCGCGTGACCGACACAACCG
>JBDTNW010000128.1:0-5324 GCA_039933575.1 Pseudolysinimonas sp.
TGCCGGCACGCGCCAACCCGAGCGACCCGAACACGACCGCCATCACGCCCGGCAAAAGGGCGTAGAAGAGCACTACCGAGACGATTCCCCACACCAGCGCACGGGTCGCCATTGTGCGGGCGGCGGGCACCAGCAGGTCGACGGGCGACCACGCATCGGTGTCAACCGGAGCTATCTCGCCGTATCGCGGAAGCGGCGGCGGCGCGGGCGCAGGGGCATCGGCGACGGTTCCGGTCCACCGACCGCCGTCCCACCAGCGCAGGGCGCCTGGCTTGCCCGGATCTGCGTACCACCCAGCATCGAACGTCATTTCGGCCCCCGTCAGCCCGCCCGAGTAGCGCCGAATCTGCGGAGTTCCCGAACCACGCCAGTCTGCCCAAGCATCGAGCTGAGGTTCTCACCCCCAATCGGGTGTCTGAGCAGAATCGGGTGCGCCTATCGCGGCGCTGTCGGCCTAGTCGTCTGAGTCGTCTTCGGCGGCCCAGGCCCGAGCGCGCTCCTGCGCGATCTCTGGGGCTCGGGCGGCATCCTCACGGCTTGCGTAGGGGCCGTCGCGCTCGGATCCGAGGGATTGCGGCCCCTCTTCGACCTCACCGGTCTTGTGGTTGTACCACCACTGAGTCATCTCCCAAGCCTACGCGGCTACTCTCGAAAGATGCCTCGGGATGCGATGGGTCACCTCACGCCCGGACTCGTCGGGGCAGCTCGGCAGGTGCCCAGCACGATCCCGCGCCCCGAGTATGTTGGCCGACCGGGACCTCGGCGCTACGACGGCGATGACCACTACGACGCGGATCAGATCGACCGCATCCGCACTGCCGGACGCATCGCGGCTCAGGCAGTCGAGGCCGTCGGACGTGCGATCCGTCCCGGCATTACGACTGACGAGCTGGATGCCATCGGCCACGAGTTTCTCGTCGCCCACGACGCCTACCCCTCGGCGCTGGGCTACCGCGGGTTCCCCAAATCGATCTGCACCTCGATCAACGAGGTGATCTGCCACGGCATCCCGGATGACACGGCGCTGGTCGAGGGCGACATCATCAAGGTCGACATCACAGCTTTCAAAGACGGGATGCACGGCGACCTCTGCGCGGCGTTCCCCGTCGGCGGAGTCACCCGCGAAGCCGCCGACCTCATCGAACGCACCCGTGAGGCGATGGAGCGCGGCATCCGGTCGATCGCACCGGGCCGTGAGATCAACGTGATCGGCCGCGCGATCGAAAGTTACGCCCAACGCTTCGGCTACGGGGTGGTGCGCGACTACACCGGCCACGGGGTCGGCGAGGTATTCCACTCAGGACTGGTCGTGCCGCACTACGACGCGGCGCCCGCCTACGCAAGCATCATTGAGCCGGGGATGGTCTTCACGATCGAGCCGATGTTGACCCTCGGGACTCCCGAGACACCGGGCACGGTGGCGTGGGACGAGTGGGCCGATGGCTGGACCGTGGCGACCCGGGACCACAGCCTCACCGCCCAGTTCGAGCACACGATCGTGGTGACCGAGCGGGGCGCAGATATCCTCACGCTTCCATGAGGCAAGATGCATCCATGGCGACGACGACGACCCGCGCGATCGGGATCGACATCGGCGGCAGCGGCATCAAGGGCGCTCTCGTCGATCTAACTTCCGGCGAACTGATCAGTGACCGGCTGAAGGTGGCGACACCGCCCGGAGGCGAGCCGAACGCAATCGTCGCCGAAGTCGTCAAGATGGTGGACCAGTTCGGGAAGAGCGCCGTCGACGTTCCCGTTGGAGTGTGCTTTCCCGCGGTAGTCCGCAACGGGCGCACGATGTCGGCAGCAAACGTCTCGAAGAAATGGATCGGTCTTGAGGCCGAAAAATTGTTCGAGAAAGCGCTCAAGCGCGACATCCTGTTCGTCAATGATGCCGATGCCGCCGGTGTTGCCGAATTGCACTTCGGGGCGGCCAAGGGGCATCAGGGGCTCGTGATTCTCACCACCCTCGGCACCGGAATCGGCAGTGCGCTGCTCTACAACGGCATCCTGGTTCCGAATACCGAACTCGGCCACCTCGAAATCGACGGGCGGGATGCCGAGAGCCGCGCATCGTACGCGGCGAAAGAACGTGGGCGGCTGAGTTGGCATTCCTGGGCTCGGCGCCTGCAGCGCTACTACACGCACGTCGAGGCGCTGTTCTCGCCCGACCTGTTCGTCGTCGGTGGTGGGGTCTCGAAGCAATCCCAAGACTTCTTGCCGCTTCTCAAACTGAGCACCCCGATCGTGCCTGCCGTGCATCGCAACAACGCCGGCATCCTCGGGGCGGCCTGGCTCGCCGCGCGTTCCCGCTAGCGTCGCGCGACGCGTGGCACCCAGAACGAGCGCTTGTTGACCAGTTTCGCCAATATTTCGGTTGGATGAAGTTCCGCGCAGGGATGCTGACAACTTTGCGCCGGTCCGCTACCGTCATTCACAGTTGCTCCGATTATCGACGGAGTCGAACACCAAGAAAGCAGTACGCAATGCCCAGTGGAACCGTGAAGTGGTTCAACGCCGAAAAGGGTTTCGGCTTTATCGTCCCGGACGACGGATCGCAGGATCTGTTCGCCCACTACTCCGCCATCGAGGCTTCGGGCTACCGGTCCCTCGAAGAGGGCCAGAAGGTCACGTTCGAGGTTGCTGCAGGTCCCAAGGGTCCGCAGGCCGCGAGCATCAAGATCGCCTGACCACTACACCTCACGAATGCGCCGTCCCCTGGGGCGGCGCATTCGTCGTTAGAGAGCGGCGACAGAAGCTCACCTCCCTAACCGCCGAGCACGGCGCGCATTGACGGGGACGAGGGTGCAAACGGGTCGGCCGATACGCCGGGTTCTGTCCGACCCCCGAAGGAATCGTGACGGCCATCTCTCTCGGGACTACGTTGCCGCAGCCCTCTTGCGGTCTACCCGACACCTCGGCGAGCCGCGTCAACGGTGTCTGTCTGACCTTGCTCCGGACGAGGTTTACCTAGCGAGCCCGATCACTCGGGCCCCTGGTGGTCTCTTACACCACCGTTTCACCCTTACCCCGGGACCGAAGTCCCATGGCGGTCTGCTCTCTGTTGCACTTTCTCGCGGGTTACCCCGGGTGGGTGTTACCCACCATCCTGCTCTGTGGAGCCCGGACGTTCCTCGGCATCCCTCCCGAAGGATGGATGACGCGACCGTCTGGCCGGCCCGTTTGCGTGCTCAGGCTAGCAAACTGAGCTCACGGCGTCTCGGGCCGCGCGAAGGATGCCTTTCTGTCCATCGACTCGTTGGCCATCTTGTCGGCGCGTGAGTTCTCGGCGCGCGGGATCCACTCGAACGACACCGGCGTTCCCGAGAGCAGTTCACGCGCCTCGGCAGCCAGATCGGCCATGCCGGGATGCTTGATCTTCCAGCGTCCGCTCATCTGCTCGACCACCAGCTTCGAGTCCAAGCGGACGTGGAGTTCGGCATCCGGGTCAATCGCCATTGCCCGCCGCACGCCCTCCAACATCCCGCTGTATTCGGCCACGTTGTTGGTCGCGATCCCGACGTAGACGCCGAGTTCGGCGAGGATTTCACCGGTCGCCCCGTCGATGACGACCGATCCGCCGGCCGCGGTTCCGGGGTTGCCCCGTGAGCCGCCGTCGGCCTCGACGATGAGCAGGCGGGTCACAGTGCCACCTTGTTCACAGGCCCGACTCCGACGTTCGCACGAGGACCGCGTTCGAGTCGGGGCAGAGCAGCACATCATCAGGAGCCGCGGCGCGGACGACATTCATGTCGGTTGAGTTGAGAGCCACACCGCTCGCTCCCGAAACGCCACCACGAAGGTGTGAGGCGCCGATTCCGTAGCGATCGCGTTGCTTCTCGTAGAGCGCGAGCAGATCATCGGGCACCTTCGACGCGACAGTCTGCCGGTTCGCCGCCGTGTGTGCGCGCTCGGCTTCAAGCACCCCGAGAGCTGCGTCGCGTGCCGCTGTGGCCGCGGCAAGCGCCTCGTCGAGAGTCGTCAAATCGGATGCGGTGGTCGCAAGAGCCAGCTCACGCGCCTCCACGGTTTCCATGACGCCGAGTTCGATGTCTTCCAAATCGCTCTTGCGTCGAGCCAGGGCTTCGAGTTCCTGCTCGAGCGCCTGAACGTCCTTGACTGACGAGCTGGTGCGTAACCTGTCGCCGTCGCGAGTGATTCGAGCGTCGACCACGGCGACATCCGATTCGGTGCGGGAGAGTTCGAGTCGGATATCTTCGACCGCGCCGAACTGCTCGGCGCGAAGTCGCTCAAGCCCGGAACGTTGCCCGGCCAGAGCGTCGACCACGTCGCGCTCCGGCAACTTCGCGACGCGATGCGCGAGCTGTTGCAACTTGGTGTCGAGCTCCTGAAGGTCGAGCAACAGCGCCTGATCTTCGGGACTGGCCTTGAGTGGCACGGATTTCCTTTCTCACGATCGCCAAGGCAATCGTGCCCTCGTCACACGATCGAAAAAGTCCACGGGTCGGTGCGCAACTCGCTCACCGTAACCTCGACGCCCGGAAGCGCTTCACGCAACTGCGCGGCTGCCACGTCGAGCCACAGCCATTCGCTGGCCCAATGGGAGATGTCGATCAAGGCAGGCCCGCCCCCGACCCGAGCGTTCTCGCT
The DNA here is from genome assembly GCA_039933575.1 of Pseudolysinimonas sp. Taxonomy (GTDB): domain Bacteria; phylum Actinomycetota; class Actinomycetes; order Actinomycetales; family Microbacteriaceae; genus Pseudolysinimonas_A. The sequence continues at coordinate 4,612 of JBDTNW010000128.1, forward strand.
CGCTTCCGACGCAGGATGATGCCGAAGATCGCTCGTGATGTACACGTGGGCGGCACTCACATCGGCGAGACCCAGGTAGGCATCCCCCGCCCCTGCGCAGAGCGCCACCCGGCTGATCGGTCGGTCGTAATCTCCCGCGACGCGCACGCCCTGCGCCGTCGCCGGCAGCAGTTCGGCAAGACCGCTGGCCAGGCGACCGAGAGTGGTCGGTTCCGCGAGATCGCCCACTCGACCGATCCCGATCGTCGAATCGAATGCCGTGGGCACGAGCGGCCGCGTGTTGCGCAACCCGATCCGCTCGGCGAGCACAGCAGAGGTGCCCCGTGCGACGACATCCGCGTTGGTGTGAGCCGCCAGGAGGGCACAGCCTGCCCGGATCAGCCGCGCGATCACGGCGCCCTTGTAGCGGTTCTCGGCGACCGTCGTCACTCCGCGCAGTAGGAGCGGGTGGTGCACAAGCAAGAGGTCCGCTTGCGCGGCAATTGCCTCATCCACAGTGTCAAGCACGGCATCGACAGCCAAATGGATGCGACCTACGACTGCGGCGGGATCCCCCGACAGCAGTCCGACGGCATCCCACGACTCGGCACCCGAGACGGGCCAGAGCGCTTCGACGCACTCCTCAACCTCGGCCAGGGTCCTGTCATTCAGGGATGCCGTCACGCCCCCGAGTCTACGAGGGCCTGCGACTGCCGACGGATGGCTGGGACGGC
>JBDTNW010000129.1:0-5311 GCA_039933575.1 Pseudolysinimonas sp.
TTGCCCGCCGTTCCCCATTTGACCTTTGCGCCCTGGCGACCTAGCCCGGTGCCGATCACCGAACCCGAGGCGACCTGGGTGGTGGAGAGCGCGAAGCCGAGGTGTGATGAGGCGAGGATTGTCGCGGCCGTCGAGGCCTCAGCCGCAAACCCCTGGGCGGGTTCGATGTCGGTCAGGTCGCGGCCGATCGTCTTGATAATGCGCCAGCCGCCCGCGTAGGTGCCGGCGGCGATCGCGACGGCGCACGCCACGATCACCCAGATCGGCGGGCTCGCGTTGACCTGGAGGAACCCGGCCGCGATCAGGGTAAGTGTGATCACGCCCATCGTCTTCTGGGCGTCGTTGGTGCCGTGAGCGAGCGAGACGAGTGACGAGGTGAAGATCTGCCCGATCTTGAAGTTGTCGCGCTGGCGCTTGCGGGTGACGGCGTAGGCGATCTTCGTCGCGAGGAACGACACACCCATTGCGGTCAGTGGCGCCAGCACGGCCGGGATGAGGATCTTCGACACGAGTACCCCACCGTCGATCGCCCCGGTGCCGGCGCCGACGATCGCAGCGCCGATGAGGCCGCCGAACAGCGCGTGACTCGACGATGAGGGAAGGCCGAGCATCCAGGTGAGGAGGTTCCAGACGATCGCGCCGATCAGCCCCGCGAGAATCAGAGTGGGGGTGATCTGCACCCCACCGTTGCCTTCCTTGATCAGTCCACCCGAGATGGTGCGAGCCACCTCGGTGCTCAAGAACGCGCCGACCAGGTTGAGCGCTGCGGCGATCGCGACCGCGACCCGGGGGCGCAGTGCTCCGGTCGCGATCGGAGTCGCCATGGCATTGGCCGTGTCGTGGAAGCCGTTCGTGAAATCGAACAGCAGAGCAAGCCCGATGACGAGCACGACGAGAAGTGTGGGGTCCACCGCCGACGAGTCTCACACATTCTCGCCAACGCGTCACCTTGTGGCGACCCGGAGTGCGCTCCGTGCGGGTGCGACTCGAACGGGGTGCCCCCGAAGCGGGGCTTATCCCCTGTTGTTGCGCCGCCCTAGTCTCGGGACAGACGCGGCTTTCAGGGATAGCCGCACCTGATGATGGGAAAAACAGTGCACTCGTCGCGAGTGCTGGGCGTGATCGCGCTGGGTGCGATCGTGGTCGCAGCGATCAGCTTTGCCGTCGTGGATGTCACGGCGGCAGACAATTGCGCGACAAATTCGTGCAATTCGGGCATCCCGATTATCGCGATCACCTTCGCCGCGCTGGGCATTCTCGCGGCACTGGTCAGCATCATCCCCGCCGTCACGTGGATCGTCGACACCATCCGTTCAGTGCGCACCCAAGACCACGAGCAAGACAACGATGAAAACGACCGCGAGCTCGCCCGCGCCGTGCGACCTCGCGCCGCCTATCACGAGTACCACGACTACGAGCCCGAGCTGTAGCCACACCGCGGGTCAGTCGAGCCGATCCATCCGCAGCACGGTGACGACCGCGACACCTTCTTCTGCCGACGCCTCGAGATCGACTTCGGCGGCGATGCCCCAGTCGTGATGCCCGGCCGGGTCGTCAAGAATTTGCCGCACCCGCCAGAACCCCAGCCGGTCGGCCGGTTCCTCTTCGATGATCAGGCGTGCGGCACTGCGGGCATCCGGTCCGGTGCCGATCGCCTCGTGCTCGGCGTAGTAGGCGTCGAGTGCCTCCGGCCAGCCGGCGTTTGGATCGAGCGCGGTGAGTTCGTCATCCTGCTGGAGCGCCGCGAGGTGGACCCGCCGCCAAAGTGCGTTGCGCACCAGCACGAGGAACGCGCGGCGGTTGGTGACCACCGAGGTCGGTGCCGGCGGCAGCACCGGCTTCTCGGGGTCGACTTCGGCTGGGTTCTGGAGCGCGTTCCACTCGTCGAGCAGACTCGAGTCGACTTGTCGCACGAGTTCGCCGAGCCACTCGATGATGTCGTGAAGTTCTTCGGTCTTGGCTTCGTTAGGGATGGTCTGACGTGCTGCGCGATAGGCGTCGGATAGGTAGCGCAGAACCAAACCTTCGCTGCGGCCGAGCTGGTAGAAAGCGACGTAGTCCGAGAACGACATCGCGCGTTCGTAGAGGTCACGCACGACCGACTTGGGCGAGAGTTCAAAGTCGCGAACCCACGGTTGGGATGTCGCGAAGGTCTCGAAGGTCACCTCGAGCAACTCTTCGAGCGGCTTCGGCCAGGTCACCGACTCGAGCAGTTCCATGCGCTCGTCGTACTCGATGCCGTCGGCCTTCATCGCGGCGACAGCCTCTCCGCGAGCTTTGAACTGCTGCTGCGAGAGCACCGGCCGAGGGTCGTCGAGGGTCGCTTCGAGGATGCTGATCATGTCGAGCGCGTAGGTCGGTGCGGGGCTTTCGACCGAGCCCCGATCCAACAGTTCGAACGCGGCGAGCGCGAACGGCGACAGCGGCTGGTTGAGCGCGAAGTTCGGTTGCAGATCGACGGTGAGTCGCGGGATGCCGTCCCGCAGCTCGACGACGCCGGCTGCGGTGAGAGTGCGATAGATCCCGATCGCCCGGCGGGCCAACTCGCGCTGACGGGTGATCGGCTCGTGGTTGTCGAACACCAGGTTGCGCACGTCTGTGAAGGGGTCGCCCCCTTCCCTCCCGATGACGTTGATCAACATCGCCGCGGTGATCTGCATCGACGAGGTGAGAGTCTCGGGTTCGGCCGCAATCAGCCGATCAAACGACGCCTCACCCCACGAGACGAAGCCCTCGGGCGCACGCTTCTTCGGTCCCTGCTTCTTGCCGCGCACTTCAGCCTTGATCGCGGCGAGAGCGTTCTCGATCTCATGCTCGGGAGCTTCTGCCTGGACTTCACCCTCGGTGTCGAAGCCCGCCCGCCCGGCCCGGCCAGCAATCTGGTGAAATTCGCGAGCCGACAACTGTCGCGTCTTCACCCCGTCGAACTTCGTCAACGCTGTCAACAACACGGTGCGGATCGGCACGTTGATGCCGACGCCGAGAGTGTCGGTGCCGCAGATGACCCGCAGCATCCCGAGTTGGGCGAGCTGTTCGACGAGTCGCCGGTACTTGGGCAACATCCCGGCATGGTGCACGCCGATGCCCGACCGCACGAGTTTGTTGAGGGTCGCCCCGAACCCGGGCGAGAACCGGAAGCCGCCGATCTCTTCGGCGATCCGATCACGTTGCTCCCGAGTCGCAACGCGTGCCGAGAGCAACGCCTGGGCGCGCTCGACAGCCGCGGCCTGCGCAAAGTGAACGATGTAGACCGGGGCGAGCTTGCCATCCATCAGCTCTTCGACAGTCTCGTGAACGGGTGTCGTGACGTACTTGTAGCGCAGCGGAACCGGACGCTCGACGCCCGTGACGTGCGCAACCTCTCGGCCGGTTCGACGTTCCAGGTCGGCTGAGATGTCGGTCAGGTCACCCAGCGTCGCCGACATCAGCACGAACCGCGCACGGTTCAGGATGAGCAACGGAACCTGCCATGCCCAGCCGCGTTGCGGGTCGCCGTAGAAGTGGAACTCGTCGGCGATGACAACATCCACGTTCGCCTCGACGCCCTCGCGCAGGGCAAGGTTGGCGAGAATCTCGGCGGTGCAGCAGATGATCGGGGCGTCGGGATTGACGCTCGAATCTCCGGTGACCATGCCGACGTTGGCCGGCCCGAAGGTGTCGACCAGGGCGAAGAACTTCTCGCTCACCAGTGCCTTGAGCGGCGCGGTGTAGTACGAGCGCTGACCCTGGGCGAGCGCAACGGCGTGTGCCGCGATGGCAACCAACGACTTGCCCGTACCGGTCGGAGTCGACAAGACGAGGTGACGGTCGAGCACCAGTTCGAGCACCGCTTCTTCTTGCGCGGGGTAGAGCTTGAGCCCTCGCGATCGGGCCCAGGCGTCGAATGCCTCAACGAACGCATCCGGGTCCCACGGCGACGGCAGGGCGGCGGCAAGCCCGGTATCGCCTAGGGAAGTCATGTGCTGAAGTCTGCCCTGTCGTCCTGCCCGCGCGTCCCCCTAGGGGGTGTCACCTTCTCGGGGTAGGGCGACCGGGTACCCCCGGGAAGCCCCACCGCTTAGAATCAGCTGGGAAACCCGGCATTTTCCGGGCACCCGGAACGTAAAGGAGCGCAGTCGTGCCAGACGACGACGTCCGCGTTCCGGCGGGGTGGTATCCGGATCCTCTCGGGCTTCCGCAACTGCGGTGGTGGGACAACCACTCGTGGACCGAACACACCTCGGATGCTCGCCAGCCCATGGTTTCGCAGCCGCTCCGGGCCCAAAGTGTTCCGATCGAGCAGGTGTCGACGTTCGCCCCTCGACTCGCGTTCGCTGACGATCTGCCCTTCGCCAACGACCTGCCTTTTGCCGACGACCTCATCGACCTCGAAGACACCCAACGGTATTTCGAGGAACCGCTGTACACCGGCGCCACCGATCTGCCGTCGCGGCGAGCGCTGCGCGAACAGGAGCGCCTGGCGCACGACGACGTCCACGACCTTGCCGGCGACTCGCCCCGCTTCGCCGAACCGCTGAGCGAACTTGAAGCACCCACCCGTGGGAACGAGGTCGCGACCGAGATGTCGTCCGCGGCGCGCGCCGCCCAAGCTTCCCCGGTCGATGACGCCCCGCGCACCATGCGCTACGACCTCGAGGAACAACACGAAGACCTGTTGGGCGTGCCGTCAACGCCGCGCTCGTCGTTCGATCATGCGTCGTCGTTGACCACCACGTTCGTGCCCGCGTTTTCGCCGGAGCCTGCCTACGGCATGAGCGCAGTTGGGGACACCGGCTACGGACCTCGTCGAACTGCACTCAGCGCCGCGCCCTCGACAAGCACCGTGCCCGGCTGGATCTTGACTCTCATCCCGGCCTACATGTTGTTGATGGCGATGCTGATTCTGCTGAGCGGCCCCGACGCCTCATTCGCCCCGTTCGCCCTCGGGATCGTGCTCGGCGCGCCCTGGATCGGGGGCGTCGTACTCGCAATCGCCGATCGGCGCCGCCTGCTCACCGCCGGGATGATCTCGCCCGCACATTGGGCGTGGGCTTTCCTCGGCGCTCCCGTGTACCTGATCGCGCGGCTCGTCGCGACGGTTCGCGAAGCGGGAACTGGCTTCGGCCCGGTACTCACCTACTTCGCGCTGGTGCTGTTCACGATCGTTGGGATCGTCGCCGTACCCGGTCTGGTGATGGAGCTTGCGCCCTCCACCTTCTCTGCGGAGGCCGAGCGATCGGTCACACAGGACGCCAGCTCGATCGGTGCTCAACTCACGATCGACTGCCCAGAAACTCCTCCGCTGCTCGTACAGCAGTCGTTTACCTGCACC
>JBDTNW010000130.1:0-5310 GCA_039933575.1 Pseudolysinimonas sp.
AGACGAGCCGGGTCCGGTTCTCGGGGGTTGGGATCTCTTCGCCCACCACGCGGCCTCGGCGCATGACGATCGCGCGATCCGCGATCTCCATGACGTGATCCATCGCGTGCGAGATGACGATGACGGCGCTACCTTCGTCGCGCATCCGCAAAATCAGGTCGAGCACCTGGCGTGACTCCCGCAGGCCGAGCGCGGCGGTCGGTTCGTCGAGGATGACGACCTTCGACGCGAAGGCTGCGGTGCGCGCGACGGCGATGGCTTGACGCTGACCGCCCGACAACATCCCGACAGAGGATGCCTTCGGCGGAATGTTGATCTTCAGTCGCCCGACGAGTTCGGTGGAGTGCGCCGTCATGTCTTTGTTCTTCAGCCACCGCATCCCGAGCGGGAGCCAGGACGGCACGCCCTCTTCGCGTCCGGCGAAGAAGTTGGATGTCGTGTCGAGATTGTCGAAGAGCGCGAGGTCTTGGTAGACCGTCTCGACACCCGCGGATCGGGCGATCTTGGGTGAGGACATCGAGATCGGCACACCGTCGATTTCGATCGTGCCGGTGTCGAGGCGGTGCACGCCGCTCAGGCACTTGATCAGCGTCGACTTGCCCGCGCCGTTGTCACCGAGGAGCGCGAGTACTTCGCCGGCGTTCACCTGAAGGCTGACGTCGTCGAGCGCGTGCACGGCACCGAATCGCTTGGTGCCGCCGCGGATCGCGAGGGTAGGTGCTTCGCTCATGCCGTTGCCGCTCTCATGACTCGGAACCTGGCTTCGAGGCGACCGCGGATGACGTCGGATTCGACGGCGAGGAAGATGACTACGCCGATCACGATCAACTGCAAGAACGCCTGAACGTTGAGCAGGTTCATGCCGTTGCGGATCACGCTGATCATCAGTGCGCCGATCAGTGCGTTGCCGACGTTGCCCCGCCCGCCCAGGAAGCTGGCACCACCGATCACCACCGCGGCGATCGAGTCGAGTTCGGCGAGATCGCCAGAGGTCGGGGAACCCGCGTTCAGCCGCCCCGAGGTGACGATCGCCGCGACGCCGGCCAGCAGGCCGCTCATCACGTAGACCGAGACGAGCACCCAGTCACGCGGGATGCCGAGCCGTCGTGCGCCCTCGGGGCTGCCGCCGACCGCGTAGATCCAGCGACCCCAGACGACCTTCTTGAGCATCAGCGCGACGACCACTGCGACCCCGGCGACCAGGAAGGCCGCGTTGGGCAGCCAGGTCGCGAAGAATGCCGAGCCACCGCCGATCGCGTCGACGATGTCAGGCATTCCCGGGACCGGGCGTCCGTTCGCCAGCCCGAGGGCGAGCCCGCGGGCGATGCTGAGCGTCGCGAGAGTCACGATGAATGGATGCGGAAGCTTGCCGAATACGTAACCGAACCCGTTGGCGGCGCCGACCAGCGCGCCGGTTGCCAGCATCGCGAAGATCGTCAGGAAGCCGCTGTTCGTGGCACCGAAGACGAGGGCTCCAACCACCGCCGAGAGCGCGAGATTCGAGCCAACCGAGAGGTCGATTCCGCGGGTCAGGATGACGAGGAGCTGACCGATCGCGAGAATCGAGATCGCGGCGCTCTGCACGAGCACGTTGCCGAGATTGCCGACCGTGAAGAAGAACGGCGACAGATTCGACAGAAGGATGATCAGCAGCAGCAGGATCAGCAGCGGCCCGATCCGCAACAGCGCCAGGACAGCACCAACCGCGTTTACTCGCGGGGCGCTCGTTACCTCGCGGGTTGGGTTCGTCGAACGTGCGTCGGGCACTGACCAGCCTCCTTGCTGAATGGGAGCGACTCTAACGGGTAAATCATCCGATGTCTACCGAACAAACGCGGGGCGATTGAGCCAAGTGTCGCTCAATTCGGCAAATAGATCGGATCAGTGCGGCGTGAGGCTCGTCTCGCACCGGCATCAATACACTGTGGAACATGAGCGAGGACGCACCGGAGGTAGCCGGACGATCGCAGACCGATGTCGTGATCGATGGCATCAAAGATCTGCTCACTCGTGGCCTCCTGGTTCCCGGTTCGCGGTTGCCGACCGAGAAGGATCTCGCGGCACAGTTCGGCGTCTCACGCGGGTCGCTCCGAGAGGGCGTGCGCGCGCTCGCGGCGCTCGGCGTGCTCGAACCGCGCCAGGGTGACGGAACGTACGTCACCGCCCTCGATCCGCGCACGCTGCTGAGCCCGCTGGGATTTCTGGCAGACCTGCAACTGCCCGACCACGTGACCGACCTGCTCGCGGTGCGCCGGGTGCTCGAGGCCGAGAGCGTCGCGCTCGCCGCGACTCGCGTCACCGATGAAGAGCTCGGCGAACTCGACCGGGTGCTCGCGGTCGTCGAGACCAACCTCGCCAGCGAACCCGACATGGACCTCGCGGCGTTCATCCATGCTGACACCGAGTTCCACCGCCTGATCGCGCGGGCCAGCGGCAACCGAGCGCTCGCCGCGATCATCGACACCGTTGCCGGCCGTACCTTCCGCGCTCGGCTGTGGCGCGCGATCTCGGATCGCGGGTCGGTACGCGAAGCCCAGGCCGAGCATCGCGCCATCTTCGGCGAGCTGGCGCGACGCGACCCTGAGCGGGCCCGGATCCGGATGGCGATGCACCTGCTCGGTGTCGAGCAGTTCGCGGAGACGCATGCCGACGAGGATCCCGAGGCCGGCTGACTCTTCAGCGCGACGCCCAATATGCACCGTCAGGGAAGGTGTAGGTCGCCACGGATTGGTCGAACATCTGCGCGCTGTAGCCCGGGGCGGTCGGCAGCACATACGCGCCGTTGCGCACGATCGTGGGATCGACGAAGTGTTCGTGCAGATGATCGACGAACTCGGTGACCCGGTTCTCGAGCGAGCCCGAGACGTAGACGTAGTCGAAGATCGACAGGTGCTGCACGAGTTCGCACAGGCCGACGCCGCCGGCATGTGGGCACACCGGAACGCCGAACTTCTTCGCCATCAGGAAGACGGAGAGGATCTCGTTGACGCTCGCCAGACGAGCGGCGTCGAGTTGGCAGAAGTCGATCGCTTCAGCTTGGAAAAACTGTTTGAACAGCACCCGGTTCATGCCGTGCTCACCTGTCGCGACCCCGATCGGTGCGACCGCGGCTCGGATGGCCGCATGCCCGAGAACGTCGTCCGGGCTGGTGGGCTCCTCGATCCAGAGCGGTTTGAACTCGGCGAGGTGCTTCATCCACTCGATCGCCTCGGGGACGTCCCAGACCTGGTTCGCGTCGATCATCAGGTTGGCGTCCCAGCCGATCACCTCCCGCGCGATCCTCAGCCGACGGATGTCATCGTCGAGGTTCGCTCCGACTTTGAGTTTGACGTGGCGGTAACCCTGGTCGACGGCTTCCTGCAGGAGCCGCCGCAACTTGTCGTCGCTGTAGCCCAGCCAGCCGGCGCTGGTCGTGTAACAGGGGTAGCCGCGCTCTTCCAAATCGGCGACCCGCTCAGCGCGCGTAGGCGCGAGGTCGGTGAGGATGCCGATCGCCTCGTCACGCGTGAGGGCGTCGGAGAGGTAACGCAGGTCGGCGGCATCCACGAGTTGTTCGGGGGTCATGTCGACCAGCAGCCGCCAGAGCGGTTTGCCTGCCCGGCGTGCGGCGAGGTCCCACATCGCGTTCATGACGGCGGCCATCGCGAGGTGCACGACGCCCTTCTCGGGGCCGAGCCAGCGCAACTGCGAGTCAGAGGCAAGGTCGCGATAGACGCCACCGAGGTCGGCAACGGCCTCGTCGACATCCCGCCCAATCAGGGGAAGGCCGCGTTGGCGAGCCGCCTCGACACACAGGTCGTTGCCTCGCCCGATCGTGAAGGTGAAGCCGTAACCCTTCACCTCGGGATCGTCCGTGTGGATCACGACGTAGGCGGCCGAGTAGTCGCCGTCCTTGTTCATCGCGTCCGAGCCGTCCATGCTCAGCGACGTCGGGAAGCGCACATCGTGCGCCGTGACGGCCACGATGGAGGTCACGCGAGGGCTCCTGGTCGGATACGCACGGGTGTCCTTTCGCGATGCCAGCACGTCTGTGTGCACATGGTCACCGGCACAGCATAGCGATTCATTAGATGAATCGGGGAATCGCACCCGAAATCAGTCGAGTTTGACCCCCAATTGCCTTAATTGATCGGGTCTATCGTGCGACGGGCACGCGCACGGGACCTGCTCAGGGCAGCGGGATGACGAACGCGACGACCGCAACAACGGCGGCAATCGCCAGCGAGAGCACGCCGATGAGCAACGCCTTGCGCTGATCCTTGCGGCGGTACTCCGCCTCATGTACGGCTTCGGTCGTGCCGACCTCGCCGAAGTTGAAGAGCCCGCGGGTGCCAAAGTTCACGCAGAAATGGAACGCGGCCTGCAGAAAACCATTGGCCGCGAACACAACCGGAAACGCGACGATCAGCCGCACCGGCGCCGGCCACTGGAGGGCGAAAGCCAGCACCAGGAACGCGACGGCGAACGCGACGCTGATCCACCCGGACAACCGACGCTGTCGAATCTCGGCCGGTCCGATATTGCAAACGCCGGGCTGGTAGACGGAGGGCGACGGGGGTGGGACAGACATGGCCTCAGTCTGACGCGCCACACCGCCCCGCGCTGGCGGCGAGTCGCACCTGCCAGCCAACTCACGCCGTGGCGGGTTAACTAAACGGATGCTCAAGTTGATGATCATCGTCGGAAGCGTTCGTCCGGGTCGGGTCGGCCTTCCGATCGCCCAGTGGGTCAAGGCGGAGGTCGAGAAGACCGGCCGGTTCGAGATCGACTTCGTCGACCTGAAGGAACTCGCACTGCCCTTCATGGACGAACCGAATCATCCGAAACTCAAGCAGTACACGCAGGCGCATACCTTCGCGTGGAGCGAGCGCGTCGCTGCTGCGGACGCGTTCATCTTCGTGACGCCCGAGTACAACTACAGCTACTCCCCCGCGCTGAAGAACGCGCTCGACTTCTTGAACGTCGAGTGGTGGCGCAAGCCGCTCGGATTCGTGAGTTACGGCGGCGTCTCGAGCGGCACTCGGGGTGTGACGAGCCTGATGCCGACAGTCGCTGGGCTCGGCCTGGTGCGGGTGGGCGCCAACGTTGAACTCACCTTCGGTGGCAAGCAGGTGATCGACGGCGTGTTCGTGCCCCACGACAAAGAGATCGCGATCCTCGCGCACCAGCTCGACGAGATTGAAACTCTCTCGAACGCGCTCGCACCGGTGCGCGCCGGAGCTGACACCTGATCCGACCGGTCGTCGACGCGGCTCATCGGTAGCTGAGGCGGGGCACGATCCCGCGACCTCACGATTATGAGTCGTGCGC
>JBDTNW010000131.1:0-5304 GCA_039933575.1 Pseudolysinimonas sp.
ATCGCCGCGTAGAACGTGATGGCTTCGCCGGGGATCCATTTGACCAGGGTCTCGGGAGTCGTCGATCGCCTGTCGGGTGCCTCTCGCTTCCCACTGGCTGAGACCACTCGGGTGGTGTCGGCGCCGATACTGTACGCACTCATGCTTGCCCTTCCTGTTTCTGGACCCAAGTGGGAACCGTCGTTCGAAGGCGCCACAACCGGAGTGAAGTTTCGTTGAATTGGGCACAGTCTGGTGGTTCGGCTCAAATCACCGCAAGCCCCTACCTAGCACGCAGTACAAAGACATTTCTATACGTCTGCCTTCCGGGTTCCAATCCCTCCTGGTACCTTCCTCTCAAAAGTGTTCGAGGCACGGCTGTTCCAAATACACACGGCTGTTCCAAATAAATGAGAAGGGTCGCATCATGCCGTCCCCCGCGGGCAATCCAGCGGCCCTGTTCGTCGGGGTCGGGATCGACAACTACGAGCATTTCGAGATGCTCGCGGGGATCACCCAGGTCGTCGAAATGAGCAAGATACTCAAGGGCAAAGGGTTTGCGACGCGCTTAGCCAAGGACTTGAGCGATGGCCAGGTCGAGCCGCGGCTGCGTACGTTGTTGCCAGCAGACGCGTTGTCAGGCGGAACGCTTGTCGTGCTGTGGTCGGGACACGGGCTCTACCAGTACGGTGAGCTTCGACTGATCACGCGATCGGCCGAGCGCGACTGGACGCCGACGCGCACCGCGACCCAACTGGTCGCGTACGCGCTCAACACAAGGGCGAGCCAGATCTTGATCATCTTGGATACGTGCTACGCGGGGGGAGCGATCGCTTCAGCGGGCACGCTGATCGCAAGAATGCGAGAGGCCTTCCCTGATCGGGTCAGTTGGGTGGGCATCGTTTGTTCTGCTCGCAGCTTCGAGCAAGCGCTGGATGGCCTTTTCGGCCGGGAGTTGCTTCGTCTCCTGACGGAAGGCCCACGTAACCCGCACAACCTCGCGTTCAACCGTCTGAACTCCCATGTCTCCGGCGAAGAACTGATGAACGTGCTGATATCGGAATGGCCGGCGGGTTCCAGACAGAAGCCGGAAAAGTCGACAGATGGAGTTCCGCTTCCTGGGATGTTCCCAAACCCCTTGTACGTCGATCGGCCGGGGCTCGAGCTAAGCGGCGATGATCTCGTGAACGACGCTTTTCCGGAGTCGAATCTGTTCTCCGCCGCCGACGGCCCTCTACGCGAATTGCTCGACTGGGCCCAGAAGCCAGGGCCGGGTTTGCACGTCGTGGTCGGGCCCGCGGGCATCGGCAAGACCTCCCTTGTTGAAAAGTTCCGGAGCGTCACCATGACCGGGGACCCGCAACGCAAGCTTGTCGATGCATTCGTGAAAGTGCGCCGCAAAGGCACGGAAGAGATCTCGGCTGACATCGATCAACAACTGATCCGACGGGGAGTGCTAGACGCAGGACCTGTCCCTCGTCGGTTGAACGATCTGTTGGGCGCCTTGGACGGAAGGCAGGTCGAGAGTCAGGTCGCACTGCTGGTGATTGACGGGCTGGATGAAGCGAATGATCCAGCGGCTTTGCGCGCAGATCTTGTGAAACGGCTAAGTGCTAAGGCAAAGGTGATCGTCACGACGCGGCCGCCTCCGGATTACGATGGCCAACCACCGTTGGGAACGAATGTGCGCATTCTGGAACTTCCCCACGCGCAGCCGGCGATAAGGCGCGAGCTCCAGAGCTACCTTCGCCACCAAACGAAGGACGTCGAAGAGGCGAAGATCATGGAGGGGACGGAGGCCTTCGTGCGTGCCCACAGCGACGACGGAGGGCCATTCCTCGCCGCGCGGCTGTGGGCCCGATCGATCGCTCCGGTGCTCGATCCCGATGGACATTCGATGGTCGACATGGCGCGCCTCTCGATCGATCTGGAATTCGGATGGGCACCTTCGGGCGTCGAAGGGAGGCTCGGTGTGGCTGAATTGCTGGATGCGCTGTCGTGGGCATACGGCGCTGGAGCTCCCGACGACGTCTGGTCTGTGATGGCTAGTGCAGCCGCGGGACGTGAATACTCACGAAAGGACGTCGAGTGGGCCGTCCCCCGCCTGGGACCACTCGTCACCGCCACGTCGGAGGCCGGGACCGCCGTTTATCGTGCGACTGATTTGGATCTCGCGACCGCCGCGACGGGGAGGACGCACAGAGAGTCCGGCGGCAGCGCCGACCGGGTGGGGATGGCCAACGCCCTCGTGGCGTACTACCGCTCCATCCTTTCGACCGGAGTGGATCCAGAAGTCAACGGCTACCTCTGTCGTTACATCGCCCAGCACTGCATCGACGCGGGTATCGCCGGAGTCGATTTGATGCGCTCACTTGGTCCATCTTTTCGGCGCGACCTCGCGCGGACCCTGGCTGGGGTCGCCGCGCTCCTGGATGCTGAGGCCGAAATCGACGACGCTCTGAGACTGAGCGTCGAGGCTGCAGAGATCTGGCGGACCGAAGCACGGAAAGAGCCCGCTCTCAGAGCCCAGTTGGCGGGCGCCCTCCACACCGAGGGGGAGTTCGCGCGAACCGCGGGCGACCTCACGTTGGCCTTCATGGCCATGAGTGAGGCGTCCTTGATTCGGCACGAGCTCGCAACTGAGAATCCCGAGTACCGCGGCGATCTGACTCGAACCGAACATGACCTGGCGCTACTCGTCAGGCAGCAACAGTCGGCTAAAGCACACGAGCAACTAGCGGTTGCGGATCCGATCTAGAAGGCCACAACACAACCCAACCAAGGAGCGACATTGGACGACCTCATCGTTATTGTGCCCGGCATTATGGGAAGTTCCCTTTGGAAGGAAAACGAGCCCGTGTGGGAGCCCACCTTCGGTGGGATCGCCGCAGCCGTCGCAAGTGGATTCGGCAACATCCGGGCACTGGAATTGCCCGAAGGGATCCAGGACGACCATCCAGGCGACGGTGTCGTCGCGAAGTCACTGATTACGGGATTCCGCGCGCCATTCGGAATCTGGACTTTTGAGTTCGGCTACGCGAAGTTGTATAGATTTCTCGGGGGGGTGCTCGGACTCGACTTCAACGACCCGGCAACGTTGGCCCGGCACACTTTCCCCTACGATTGGCGGCTTTCGAACCGGTACAACGCAGGCCTCCTTAAGGCGTTTTCGGAATCGGCCCTCGAGGATTGGAGGACGTCTGCACCCGAGCGTGCGGACGCCAAGATCACATTCGTTTGCCACTCGATGGGCGGTCTGATCGCTCGTTGGTATCTTGACCAGCTCGGCGGGAGCGAGATCACCGAAGCGCTCATCACCATGGCGACCCCTCACCGAGGCGCACTGAATGCGCTGGATCAGATTTCGAACGGAGTACGCAAAGGCCCGGGGCCGTTCAAACTCGATCTCACGGAGTTCGCTAGATCGCTCCCCTCGCTCTACCAACTCCTTCCTGAGTATGCGTGTGTGGATCGCGTTGGCAACCCGCTCACTAAGACCACAGAGGTCTCGATCGCGGACCTCGATCCGGTCAGGGCGAAGAACGCGATGAAGTTTCACACCGACCTCGACCAATCCCGGGCGAAGAAGGCTCCCGCTTACTCGTTCTATCCGATCGTAGGCACAGAGCAGCCGACTCTGGCAACGGCCCGGTATACGACGGACGGACACGTCCTAGGCGTCTACACGATCGAGGGGAACGACCAATTCGGCGACGGTACGGTACCCCGTTTCGCTGCAGCACCAATCGACGTCCAAACGAAGTCGCCCATCCTGCACTATGTGGAGGACAACCACGCTGGCGTCGTCTGCAATCAGGGCGCGTTCGATCAGCTTCAGGGAATCTTGACCGCGACTGCCGTGAGATACCGAGGGGACGTGCTGCGGCTGCGAGTAGATGCGCCCGAAATCGTTGACGCGGGTGAGAACGTCGCGGTTGAAGGGCAGGTGGTGAACGGCGAGGCACCCCTCGAACTCGTATTGCATGGCGAGGACGGCATGCAGATCAACGCCCCGGTGCGGTTGCTCGAACGTGACGGGGTGATCGTCGCCGACACCGGCGTTCTTTCCCCGGGTGCATATCGACTAACGGTCCAAGGCGCCGCGGATTTCGGTGGCGAGGTCGCTCCGGTCTCGTCGCTGCTCTCGGTCATGCCTGCAAGCGGTTGACCGCACCCAGAGGACCCTTTTCGAGTCGAGGCTGGGGTGGCAGGGGCGAGTTCTGAAGTACCCAGAGCCCCCTAGGAGAGACATCCTGCTTACATCAATTAGAGCCCCCTTGCCGCGTGTTTGCGTCCGCGGGGTGCCCGGCTATACCGATTCAGTTGTGCACGGAGCAGGTGTAGGTCGCGGCATTCTGGCCCTTGAGACCTGGGATGACTGTGGTCTCCGTCACGGGTTCCGCAGTGGCAGTCGGGTCGGGAGTCGGGCTGCCGGTTGGCGCCGGGGCATTGGGGTCGAGTGCTGACCCTCCGTGAGCGCCTTCGAGCGCGTTGGCATCCAGGCCGATCGGTTGGTCGGCTTTGATCGCCGCGAACAAGGCGTTCGCCACCGACTTGACCGGCTCGACCTTGCCCTCGAAGATGCCCTCGCCTCCGGTCTTGCCCGGATACTGCACCATCACGATGTTCTCGAGCGGGATGTTTTTCAACACTTGCGCGATCGAGACGAGCGTGTCGAGGCGGGCGAAGTTTTCCGACAGCTGGATGTTCTGCGTCGCCGCCTGAGCGATCGAATACAACTTGCCGAGATCGGTCAGCGTGCCATCGCTCTTGAGCTTGCGCACAAGTGACGACAAGAAGACCTGCTGGGAGCCGATCCGGCCCAGATCGCTTCCATCGCCTACGCCGTGTCGGCTTCGGAGGAATGCGAGGGCGTCAAACCCTTGAAGGGTCCAGGTGCCCGCACTCGGGAGGTAGATCTGGCTGTAGGGGTCAACGATCGGCCCATCGATGCAGACGTCGACACCTCCGACGGCATCAGACATCGCGATCACGCCGGTGAAGGTGATGAGACCGGCGAACTGGATGTCGAGGCCCGTCAGGTTCTGCACCGTGAGAACTGTGCACGCGAGCCCCCCGTAGTAGAGCGTCGTATTGATCGGTTCACCGGTCGCCGGGCCACCGTGCTGACATTTGGGCAGGGGCACGACCGTGTCGCGAGGGATGCTGACCAAGACCGCGCTCTTCTGGTCAGCTGCGACGTGCAGAAGCATGTTGACGTCGTTAAGCACGGCCGTCTCACGGCCTCCGATGCCGCCTTGACCATCGCGGGTATCGCTCCCCACAAGGAGGATGTTGAAGCCGCCCTCGTATTCGCCGATCGGC
>JBDTNW010000132.1:0-5290 GCA_039933575.1 Pseudolysinimonas sp.
GCGACATCATCGGCTGTTGGCAGCGCAGCACCATCCGGCACGCGGATCGGCCCGATCGACAGGGTGTGGGCAACCAACCGGATGCCGAGTTCGCCCAGGAATCTGCGGGCGATAGCACCGAGTGCAACCCGTGCCGCGGTCTCGCGTGCGCTCGCGCGCTCCAGCACGTTGCGCGATTCCTCGAAGTCGTACTTCTGCATGCCGACTAGATCGGCATGTCCGGGTCGCGGACGGGTAAGTGGCGCGCCCCGTCCCTTCGGGAGTTCCTCGACATCAACCGGCTCAGCGCTCATCACGTCGACCCAGCGCGGCCATTCGGTGTTGCCAACGCGCAGGGCGATCGGCGATCCCATCGTCAGCCCGAAACGGATGCCGCCCGAGATCTCGAGAGCATCTTCCTCAAACTTCATCCGGGCGCCGCGGCCGTAGCCGAGTTTGCGACGTTGCAGGTCGGTTTGGATGTCAGCCTTCGACACCGGGACGCCGGCCGGCAGCCCCTCGAGGATCGCCACCAGCTCGGGGCCGTGGGACTCCCCTGCGGTCAGCCAGCGCAACATACTCACCATCCTCTCAGCCAGCGGGCCCTTCGACCTGCAGGCCGACCGACTCGCGCATCGCGGCGATCACATCCTGTTCATCGTCGAGTTCGCCGTCTTCCTGCCCGGTGACGAAGATGCGGACCTGCGCGATCGCCTGGTGCAACAGCATCTCCAGACCGTTGACGACCAGGGCGTCACGTACTCCCCAGCGCGCGGCGCGGGGTGTCGGCCACGGGTCGTACGGCACCTCAAGCAGCACTGAGCCGAGGTCGGCTTCCGGCACATCGTCGGGGTCGACGTCGCCCGGCAGAGTGTTAATCACCAGGTCGGCGCGCATCGGCATCGCCGAACCATAGAGCCGCCACTCGGTGTGTACGCCGAGTCGATCGCCCAGCACTTCGAGCGCCGCGATTCCTTCGAGGCTGCGACCCGAAATCACCACGCGCGACGCACCGAGTCGCGCCGCTGCCAGAAATGCTGAGGCCGCGGTCGCCCCGGTACCGATCACGTGGGCGATGTCGACATCTGTGATGTGGTGGTCGGCCAGGGCGCCGACGATGCCCGCCACATCGGTGTTGAAACCGAGCAGTTGGTCGCCCTCGAGGAGCACGGTATTCGCGACGCCCGAGGAATCAACGAGCGACGTCTGCGAGGTCAGCATCGGCAAGACCTCGCGTTTGAGCGGCATCGTGAGCGACACGCCGCGCCAACTGTGATCGAGGCTGCCGAGAAACGTCGACAGAGTGCCCGTCGGCACGTCACACCGCTCATAACTCCATGGCAGGCCGAGTACGCCGTAAGCCGCCCGGTGCAGTTGAGGTGAGCGCGAGTGCTCGATCGGCGACCCCAGTACGGCGAGGTGCTTTTCGGGGATGCTCACGCGCAGTACGAGGCGTTCTCTGGGCTCGCCTTGCACCAGGCATGCAGCTGAGCGACGGCCGCCTCGTGCTGAGCAAGGGTCTCGGAGAACACCGTCTCACCGGATTGCAGGTTGATGGGCACGAAGTACAACCACGGACCGTCCGCCGGCGCGATGGCCGCCTTGATGGCGTCCTCGCCTGGGTTGCCGATCGGACCGTACGGCAGCCCCTCGTGAACGTAGGTGTTGTAGAGGTTGTTCGGGTCGGCGCGCTCGGCCGAAGTGGTCCAGACGGTGTGGGTGTTGCCCGTGCCGTAGGCAACGGTCGCATCGGACTGCAGCAGCATCCCTTGGTCGATGCGGTTGAAGAACACCCGCGCGATCTTCGGCATGTCGGCGGAGCTGCCTGCCTCGCGTTGCACGAGCGCCGCCATTTTCAAGATGCTGAGGCGGTCCGCAGGAGCGACCCCGTTTGCATCAAGCACCGAGATTGTCTTGGCGACCATCTGCTGGATGACTTGCTGCGCCGTAACGCCCGGGTCGAACGTGTAGGTCGCGGGGAACAGCCACCCTTCGACGCTCGGAGAATCGGGCGACACCCCGTACAACGTGAAATCGGCCGCCGCCGTCGTGAAGTCGTCGACGGAGATGCCCGTACCGGCAGAGAGCTGGTCGAACGCCTGGTCGATCGACATGCCCTCCTTGATCAGCACCTGGTTCACGATCTTGTTCGCAGGGTCACCGAGGGCAGCAACCGCGGCCTCGGCGCTCATCTGCTTCTGCAACTGATAGTTGCCCGGCTCGAAGGTGATGTCGGGGTGGGCGATTAGGTACTGATACACAGCATCAAAGGTCATCGTGACGCCGGCGTCATGCAGCGTGCGTGCGATGTCCGACCCGATGTCGCCCGACTGAATGATGACGATCTGCGGGGTTCCGTTGCCCGTACCGGTGTAGTCGATCGGCAACTGCCAGCCGAGCAGTTCGCGCACCTTGTCTTCGTGGAATGTCCAGGCGTAGGCGAACCCACCGCCGCCAACCACCAGCAGCGTGACAAGAACGATTGCGAGTGCCAGCAGGCCGCGACGCTTCTTCTTCGGCGGCTTCGGCGATTTCGGTGAGCCCGGAGTTCGGCCCCCGTTGCCACCGTCGCGCCCGCCGCCATCACGACCGCCCCCATCACGCCCGCCCCCATCACGCCCGCCCCGGGACGCCTGCTGTTCTTCTTGCTCGCGAAGCTGACGGCGAGTCAACCCCTCGACCCGGGCAGAACCTGAAGCCGACTGGGCTTCTGCCGCGGCGACGGCGAAGGGGTCAGAGGCGCGCACACTCGGATACTCGGGCGCGGACGGCTCGGCAAAGCTGGGAGTCTGAGGCCGCACGGGTTCTCCGCCGGCGGGACGGAAAATCTCATCCCAGCTCGGTTCGTTTGCCACGTCAGTTGCCTCCGTCGGGTTCGACCAGGGTTCCCGGCGGTCGTCCCGCCGAGCGCTCCGTGTCGAGCGCGTTCTGCAGGATAATAACAGCGGCCACTTGGTCGATCACGGGACGCGAGCCCTTGGTGCGTCGCCCAGAGTCTCGCAGTGCACGCTGAGCGGACACCGTGGAAAGCCGCTCGTCGACCAGCCGCACCGGCATCCCGAGCGCGTTTGCCAGCATGGCGGCGAACTCTCGCGCATCAGTCGTGGATGCGGTGTCACTTCCGTTGAGCGACAGCGGCAGGCCGACGACGATCTCGATCGCCGCGTACTGCTCGCTGAGGATGCGGAACGAACGCTCGTCGGCATCCACCCGCGCCAACGTCGCGACAGGGGTCGCGATCAACCCGTCACGGTCGCACACCGCCACGCCGACGCGGGCTTTGCCCACATCGATGCCGAGCCGCACTCCGGGACGCATCAGCCCTGAAGTGCTGAGCGGATGCCGTCTAGCGCCGCAGCGATCGCCGAAACGTCGCTGCCGCCGCCTTGCGCCAGGTCATCTTTGCCGCCACCGCCGCCGCCGAGGATCGCGGCCGCCTGCTTCGCGAGCACTCCTGCCTTGGCGCCCGCATCCCGAGCGGCCTGGTTCGTGGCAACGATCACGGCAGGCTTGCCGTCGACGCGCGCTGCGAGAGCGACCACCGCCGGGTCTGAGCCGAGGCGCTCGCGCACGCTCATGGCGAGGGTGCGCAGTTCGTCGGCGGTGCCCAGTTCGCCCAGATCTTCGACGACCGCACGGTGAGCCCCGAGGCGGGAGGCGTTTTCGGCAAGTGCCGGAACCCGTCCCGAGAGCTTCGAGGCCTCGAAGGCGGCGATCTTCTTCTCGGCTGCCTTGAGCTGTTCGACGAGCGACGCAATGCGCTCGGGCAGTTGTTCACGCGGAGTCTTCAGGGTGCTGGTGAGTTGTCCGACGATCGCGCGCTCGGCGGTGAAGTCCTTGAACGCGTCGAGTCCGACGAGTGCTTCGACGCGGCGGTTCGTCGAGCCGACGCTCGACTCACTCACCAGGTTGACGATGCCGACTTCGGCCGACGACCGAACGTGGATGCCGGCGCACAACTCCCGCGACCAGCCCCCGTCACCGATGTCGACCATCCGAACGACGTCGCCGTACTTCTCGCCGAACAGCGCCATCGCGCCGGACGCCTTCGCTTCGTCGAGAGACAGGATGCGGGTGGTCACCTCGAGGTTGTCGCGCACCGCGTTGTTGGCGAGCGCTTCGATCTCGCTGCGGGTCGCGGGCGACAGCGCCTGGTTCCACGAGAAATCGAGACGCATGTAGCCGGCCTTGTTGAACGAGCCCGACTGGTGCGCCTCACTGCCGAGCGTCTGTCGAAGCGCGGCATGCACGAGGTGGGTCGCCGAATGGGCTTGAGAGGCCGCGTGTCGGTATGTCGGGTCGGCGCGCGTGGTTGCCACGGCATCCACCGCAACCTCTCCCGATCGCACCCGCACGGTATGACTGATGAGCCCCTTCACGGGACGCTGTACGTCGAGCACCTCGAGGTCGAAGCCGTCGCCGACGATTCGACCTTGGTCGGCCGCCTGCCCGCCGGACTCCGCGTAGAGCGATGACTCGGCGAGGATGACCTCGGCCACCTGCTCGACGGTGGCCTTCTGCGCCGGCTGCCCGTCGATCAGAATGCCGAGAACTCGCGTCTCGGTGGTGAGGGTGTCGTAGCCGGTGAAAACCGTCTCGCCCTTCGCCCGAAGGTCGGAGTAGATCGCCAAGTCGGCGATCGCGCCCTTCTTTGCCTTCGCGTCGGTCTTGGCGCGGGTGCGCTGCTCGAGCATCAGCTTGTCGAACGCCTCGCGGTCGACCGTCAGGCCGGCTTCTTCGGCGATTTCGAGGGTGAGATCGATCGGAAATCCGAACGTGTCGTGCAGCAGGAACGTGGCGTCGCCGGCAAGGGTCGCCGAGCCAGCCTTCTTCGCTTCGGCAACCGCCGTGTCGAGAATCGTGGTGCCGCTCGCCAGGGTCGTGAGGAAAGTCTCTTCCTCACCGAGCGCGAGGCGTGAGGTGCGCTCCCAGTTCTCCTCGACATCCGGGTAGGCGTCGCGCATCGCGTGGCGGCTCGCATCGAACAGTTCAGCGAACGACGGCGCGTCGACCCCGAGCAGTCGCATCGAGCGGATGGCGCGACGCATCAGACGACGCAGGATGTAGCCGCGCCCCTCGTTGCCCGGCGTGACGCCGTCGGTCATCAGCATGAGGCTCGAACGCACGTGGTCCGCGATCACCCGGAAACGCACGTCGTCGCCATGATCGGCGCCGTACTTTTTGCCCGCCAACGCGACCGCGGCATCCAGAACCGGACGTACCTGGTCGATCTCGTACATGTTGTCGACGCCCTGTTTGATGAACGCGACGCGCTCCATGCCCATGCCGGTGTCGATGTTCTTCTTCGGCA
>JBDTNW010000133.1:0-5217 GCA_039933575.1 Pseudolysinimonas sp.
TGGATGCCAAGCGCGTCACGTTTAAGTACGGCCTCGGGGATGAGTTCATCGGCGTCCTGAAGACCCTCCACAAGCTGCACCTCGACGCCGTCACGCCGATCCGAGTGCGCAGCGCGAACGGTCCGGTCGAGGTCGCCCCGCGCGACGTCGTTGCCGCAGCGCTGCCCGATCCGGCAACGATCGGCCCGACGATGACCGGCAAGACCTGTGCCGGGGTTTGGGTCACCGGTACCGGTAAAGACGGCAAGCCGCGCGAGGTCTACCTCTACCACGTGAGCGACAACGAGTGGACGATGGCCGAGTACGAGAGCCAGTGCGTCGTGTGGCAGACGGCGCTCAATCCCGTCATCGCGCTCGAACTGCTCTCGACCGGCGTCTGGAGCGGGCAGGGCGTGCTCGGCCCGGAGGCCTTCCCCGCGTCGCCGTTCCTCGACCTGATGAAGAAGCCGATCGCCGACGGTGGCTACGGCCAGCAGTGGGGGTTGGAAGACCGTCTGGCCTAGCCGACGAACCACTTCCCGGGATCGCGCAGTAGCGGTTGGAAGGCGAGTTCTGCCGCACCGATCAGCAGGCGATCTTCGCCGAGTGCGGCCGGCACGATTGACGTACCCTCCCAGGCTGCGGGAACCGTCGTGTCGCGTACGGCGGCGTCGAGGGTCGGCGGATCCCAGGCGAGATGCGTCGCGAGGTAGCCGCCGAGTACCACCAGCTCGGGGTTGAACACGTTGACGGCGTTCCCCAGAGCGGCGGCCAGGATGCCCTGCTGACGTCGCATCTCGACGCGGACCGCAGACGAGGTGGCGGTCTTGATCGCGGTGGCGAGTTGCGGCTCATCGGCGGACTCCAGCCCGAGGAGGTCGAGCACTCGAGCACGACTGACCTCGTCTTCCAGGGTGCCGCGGGAGGTTACTCGATCGTGCGGGTCGTCGACACCGGGTCGGTTCTGGCCGAACTCTCCGGCGTATCCGCCGCGCCCCGTGAGGAGAGATCCGCGCACGATTGCGCCCCCGCCGATGCCGCTCGCACCACCGTTGAGGTAGATCAGGTCGTCGACGCCGCGCCCGGCGCCGAACAAGTGCTCGGCCAGAGCGCCGAGGCTGGCGTCGTTGTCGGCCAGCACCGGCAGCCCGACAGCATCCTCCACCATCGCGGCGAATGGCACTTCGCGCCAACCCAGATGCGGTGCCCAACGCACGAGCCTGTCTTCGGCGCGGACGAGGCCTGGGATGGCCAGCCCGATGGCGGCGACGCGGCGGCTTCGTGGGGATGCTGCGACGAGCTCGCGGACCACGTCGGCGATGATGGTGACCGCATCCTCGGGAGTCGGAACGGCATCCACGGGTCGGCGCACCCGGCGTTCGACCCGGGCTCCGAGCCCGACCACGGCGGCGGTGACGGCATCCACTTCGGGGTTGACCGCGATGACCACGGGGCGTGGGTCGGGATGCACAACGGGAGACGGGCGCCCCACCCGGCTACTCGCGACGGGGTCGCCTTCCTCCAGGAGGCCAAGGGTGACCAGCTCTGCCACGAGCGCCGCGACGGTTGAGCGATTGAGACCGGTGAGAGCCGTGACATCGGCTCGCGAACTGACCCGTCGGTGGTGTACGAGGTCGAGGACTGTTGCCAGGTTGCGGCGGCGGACACCGTCGACGTTGTCCCGCGCTGGCATGCGCTCACCCTAGCGTCGGGTATTTGTTGTCCTTGACTACAAATGCCGTGCCGTGCAAAGATCGGGCCACCCAATCACTTTCGGCGTAATTGCCGAAACTTTCGAAAGGCGTTCAAAGATGAACAAGAACCGCACCAAGAGGCTGGGCGCCCTTGTCGCAGCTTCGACGGTCGTGTTCCTCGGCCTTGCCGGATGTTCCGGCGGGACCGCGGGAGGCGACGAAAAAGTCACCATCACCTGGTGGCACAACGCCACCACTGCTCCCCTGTCGGACCTCTGGGCCGCAGTCGCCTCGGAGTTCGAGGCAGCGCACCCGGGTGTCACGGTCGAGCAGACCGGATACCAGAACGAAGACCTGCAGCGCACCCTGATCCCGAACGCTCTGCAGTCCGGCGACGCCCCCGACCTCTTCATGGTCTGGCCCGGCGGCGAGGTCCGTTCGCAGGCTGAGGCCGGCTATCTCATGGACCTCAGCGACGTGGCGAAAGACACGATCAGTTCGCTCGGTGGAGTCGTCAAGCCGTGGGAGGTTGACGGCAAGCAGTACGCCCTGCCCTTCTCCTTCGGCATCACCGGGATCTGGTACAACAAGGACCTCTTCGCGAAGGCAGGCATCACGGGCACGCCCAAGACCCTGCCCGAACTCGAGGCCGATGTTGCCAAGATCAAGACAATCGGCGTCGCGCCGATCTCCGTCGGTGCGGGCGACCTGTGGCCTGCCGGTCACTGGTGGTATCAGTTCGCGCTGAACGCGTGCTCGACCCAGACGCTACAGACGGCGATCCCGGCCTTGAACTTCGACGACCCGTGCTGGCTCGAAGCCGGTCAAACGCTCCAGGACTTCCTGGCGACGACGCCGTTCAACGACGGCTTCCTGGCGACCCCGGCTCAAACCGGTGCCGACAGCTCCGCGGGC
The DNA here is from genome assembly GCA_039933575.1 of Pseudolysinimonas sp. Taxonomy (GTDB): domain Bacteria; phylum Actinomycetota; class Actinomycetes; order Actinomycetales; family Microbacteriaceae; genus Pseudolysinimonas_A. The sequence goes on from JBDTNW010000133.1 coordinate 2,589, forward strand.
CTGGTGGCCAACGGGAACGCCGCGATGGAGTTCATGGGTCCCTGGGACTCGGGCACCATCGGTGGTCTGACTCCCGACGCGAAGGTCCCGTCATGGCTGGGCTGGTTCCCGTTCCCGAGTGTTCCTGGCTCGGCCGGTGACCCGACCATCACGATGGGTGGTGGCGACGGCTGGGGCATCAGTGCCAAGGCTCCGAAGGAGACGGTCGAGTTGCTCAAGTACCTTGAGAGCGACGACGTTCAAAGCCGTTTCGCGGCGATCGGATCTGGCATCCCTGCCAACCCGAACGCGGCCTCGGCGCTGACCGATCCGAACCTCAAGGCGATCGCGGCAGGTCTGGCTGGTTCGTCGTACGTGCAGCTCTGGCTGGACAGTGCCCTCGGCCCGGCATTCGGCAACCCGCTGAACCAGGCAATCGTTAACATCTTCGCTGGGACCGGTACCCCTGCGGATGTCGTCAAGGCACTGAAGGACACCGCGGCGGCTCAGTAGCCGACTTCGCTCCTCATCGATATGACGATCCACATTGAGGCAGGGCCCGCGGTCACCGCGGGCCCTGCCCCCGCATCCATTCGCACACGCCGATCGCGTGTCATCCGTTCGCGCGTCGAGATCGCGCTCCTGACCGGGCCGGCCGTGCTCGTGTTCATCGGATTCGTAATCCTCCCGGTTATCCTGGCCGCGTACTACAGCCTCTTCAACTGGAACGGTCTCGGGCCGCTGGTGCGCTTCATCGGCTTCACCAACTACCTGCGAGCCCTCGGCGATCCGGTCTTCCAGCATGCGATTGCGAACAACTTCACAATCGTCGGACTCTCAATGCTGATCCAGGGACCGCTGGCGATTGTCATCGCGCTCGTGCTCAATCGCAAGCTGCGCGGGCGCGCCGTGTTCCGTGCACTGATCTTTATCCCGTACGTGCTGGCTGAAGTCATCGCCGGTCTCGCCTTTAAGCTCATTCTCTCTCCGCGTGGCGGCATCAACGCACTGCTGGATTCGATCGGACTCGGCGATCTCGCCCAGCCCTGGTTGGCGAATCCTCAGATCGCTCTCGGCGTGATGTTTGTGATCCTTACCTGGAAGTACCTCGGGTTCGCGATCCTTCTCATGCTCGCGGGGCTCCAGGGTGTACCCCCAGAACTTAATGAGGCCGCATCGATCGACGGCGCGAGTTGGTGGCAGATCCAGCGCCGGATCACCCTCCCACTGCTTGGCCCCACCATCCGCATCTGGGCATTCCTCTCGATCATCGGCTCGCTCCAGCTCTTCGACATGGTGTGGGTGACCACGAAAGGCGGACCCGTGGGGGCGACCAACACGATGGCCGTCTATATGCTGCTGAACGGCCAGGGAGCACCCGGCTACGGGAGCGCCGTCGCCGTGATCCTCTTCGTGATCTCGCTCGCGATTGCGCTCGTCTACCAACGCACTGCCTTGCGCCGGGATCTTGCCGGCGCCCTGACCACGAGTGGGATGCGCTGACATGACGACGTTCGACTTGGCGCCCCGGCGCAAGCGGTTCACATTCACCCAACCCTGGGTCTACCTGGTGGCACTCGTGGCGGCCGGAATCGCGATTGCGCCGGTTGCCTACGTCTGGATCAGCGGATTCCGGTCGACGGCTGACCTGAACGCGGCCCCCGGCGGCTGGCCCAATCCTTGGACCCTCCAGAACTACGTGGGAGTCCTGACCTCGCAGCGCTTCTGGGGCTCAGTCTTCTCGTCCACCCTCGTGGGCGTCGGCACCACACTCGGCGTCGTGGTGTTCGGAGTCATGGCCGCGTTCGCGATCGCGCGCTACGACTTTCGCGGTCGCAACTGGCTCTACGGGCTCTTTGCCGCTGGGCTGATGTTCCCGGTGACGGTCGCAGCTCTGCCGCTCAGCATCATGCTGCGTGGGCTCAACATGAATGGAACGTTCCTGGGCCTCATCATCCCGCAGATCGGATTCGCGTTGCCGACAACGATCATCATCCTCGTGCCCTTCCTGCGAGCCATCCCGGCCGAACTCGAAGAAGCCGCGGCGATCGATGGCGCGAGTCGACTCGGCTTCTTCTGGCGGATTGCCCTGCCGCTCGCGGTTCCCGGACTGGTGACTGTCGGAGTTCTGGCCTTCATTGCCAGCTGGAACGCGTACCTGCTTCCGTTGCTCATCTTGGGCGCGGGCGGGATGCCGCAGGATTTCTGGACGCTGCCTCTGGGCGTGCAGCAGTTCTCGGCACAGTACTCGAGCGACACCGGCGGGGTTCTCGCCTACACCTCCCTGTCGATGCTGCCGGCGATCCTCTTCTTCACACTCGCCGAGCGACGCATCGTCGGCGGGCTCACTGGCGCGGTCAAGGGCTGATTCGATGACGATGGAAAAGCCGGCAGAAGCCGCTGCCACAACGGAGGATGTCGCGGCGTTGATCGCCGAGCTCACGCTCGCAGAGAAAATCGCCCAGCTGTACGGCATCTGGGTCGGGGCCGGAGCGGACGGCGGCGAGGTCGCTCCGCACCAGCACGACTTCTCGGCCGACGTCGACCTGAACGAACTGCTGCCGATGGGCCTGGGACAGATCACCCGCCCGTTCGGCACCGCCCCTGTCGATCCGGCGCTCGGCGCGGTGTCGTTGCTGCGTCTGCAGCG
>JBDTNW010000134.1:0-5207 GCA_039933575.1 Pseudolysinimonas sp.
CAAGATGCTGCAGAACCTCGCCTGGGCGACCGGCTACAACGCGATCGGCCTGCCGCTCGCCGCCGGGGTGCTCGCCGGAGTCGGCTTCCTGATGCCGCCGGCAGTCGGTGCCGCCGTGATGTCGGTGTCGACCATCGTTGTTGCGCTCAACGCCCAGTTGCTGCGGAGGTTGCGCTTCCGCCGCTGAACCCGGCTTGCTGAACCGCCACAGCACTCGCTGCGCTGCCATACTCGTGCCATGGCAACGGTGTCGCGCAAGAAACTCGTCGTCGCGATCAACCCGTCGGCCTCCTTCGGAGCCAGCCGCCACGTCGGTCCGGCCGTCGTGCAGACGCTGCGGGCGATGGGGCACGAGGTCACCTCCCTGACCGAGCCCGACTTCGAGCAGTTGTTGGCGAGCGCCCGCGCCGCCGTGAAGAAGCATCCCGACGCCCTCGTGGTGGTCGGCGGCGACGGGATGGTCAACCTCGGCACCAACCTGGTGGCGGGTACGAGAGTTCCGCTGGCGATCATCCCGTCAGGCACCGGCAATGACATGGCCCGCGTGCTTGGCATCCCGTTCGACAACACCGAAGCGGCCGTCGCCGCCCTCGACGCTGCCCTAGCGGCTGGCCCCCGCACAATCGACGCCGGCCGCATTACCTGGACCGACGAGACAGGTGCGAAGAACGAGCGCTGGTTCGCCTGCGCCCTCAGCGCGGGGTTCGACGCGATCGTCAACGAACGCGCCAACAACATGCAGCACCCGAAGGGCCCGAGCCGATACATCCTCGCGATGCTTGCCGAACTCGTGAAGTTGAAGCCCATCTCGTATCGGCTGACGATCGATGGCACCGTGCTCGACACGAAGGCTGCGCTGGTGGCGCTCGGCAACGGCGTCTCGCTGGGTGGAGGCATGAAGATCACCCCCGACGCGAAACTCGACGACGGCCTTCTGGATGTCCTCGTGGTTCAGCCGGTGTCACGCACGGCGTTCCTGCGGATCTTCCCGAGAGTGTTCAAAGGCACCCACGTCACCGACCCGCGGGTGCAGATCACCCACGCGAAGAAGGTGCGGATCGAAGCCGAGGGGATCGCCGCGTACGGCGACGGTGAACGAATCGCGCTTCTTCCGATCGATGTTGAGGTCGTTCCCGGAGCGTTGCGGGTGCTGTCACCGCAGCCCTGACCCGGTAGTGATGGCCTGATCCGGTCAGAATGGCTTGATCCGGTCAGGATGCGCGCAGGCCGCCGATCACCAGCAGCACGATAGCGGGCCCGAAGATCGCGATCGCCGAGATGATGAATCCGCGAATCGCGCCACGCGGGATTCGTCGCTGTCGCATCCGCGGGGGAGTCGCCGCAGCGACCGCCTCAACCCCGTAGCGTTCGTCGCCGCGTCGGGTTGAGACCGCCCGAGCCTCCGTGCCGATAACTGCTCCGATGCGGAATAGTCGGGCAAGAGTCGCCGGGTAAGCCAAATCGTTCATCGTCGGCGAGGTCATCGACAACCGATCGCCGCGCACCTCGAGGTCGAAGCCCGCGGTCTCATCCACGATCGCCGCCATGACGTCGGGGGTGAGCAATTCAAGCGCCGTCGCCCGGTTCGCTTCGTCGGCGTAGACCCGTGCGTAGTGCGGAAAGTCACCCTCCAACTCGAACCCTTGAGAGGCCAACATCCCGTAGTCGCTGATCGCTCGACCACGCTCAGTGGTCTCGACCACGATGTGCGGAAGCGAGCGGCCTAGGCGCAGTTCGACAAACCCCCACTTTCGTTCGCCGGCGTTGAAGTTGGCAGAGTAGCCACCGATCACCAGTGTCGCGACCGTGAGGTCGTCGGGGGAATCGAGCGGGCGAAAGCAGTCCTCGAACCAGAATCGGGTGTTGCCTCGCACCAGGCTGGTAGTCGAGCCGGAGATCCCTGGCGTCGGCGGGTAGGTGACTCCACCGGAGATCCCTGTCCACGGCTGGTAGCTGAGTCCGTTCGCGCGAGCAAATCTGAGGAGTCGCCACCACAGCGGGCTGCGGTTAGGAACGCGGCGAAGGCGGAAGGTGCCCCAGATTGACGCGGCTACCAACACCCAGAAGAGTGCACCGAGAGTCAGTACCAGCATTACTTCCTGGCCGAAGCTGGAGAACGGACTCCTTGTCGAAACTGCAAGGGTGACCACTACCGGGAGCCAGATGAGCAACATGATGGCGCTGGACAGGTAGCCGCCAATCGTCATGATCCAGTCGACCCAGACTTGAAAGTCGAAGAGTGGCGCACCATCGGGGATTGTGGGCCAAAAGGACGCCGCGACCTCCTTCGCTTCAACAGGCTGGTCAGGCACCGAGAAGGCCGAGAAATCGAGTTCTCCGGTGCGCCAGCCGGTGGAGGGGAGAGGTTCGCTCACGTGCCCATCTTTGCGTCTGTCGGTCGCGTTTCCGGCCGCTCTAGCCTCTGAAAGCTTCGCCTCAGCCCTGATCCCAGTCAGGGTGCGAGGGCGTAGGCAAGGATGATCAGCACAATCGGGGGCACGACAATGGCGATCGCCGAGATGATGAATCCGCGAATCGCGCCGCGCGGGATGCGCCGCTGTCGCATCGGAGGTGGAGTCGCCGCGGTGGGCACGTCGACGCCGTAGCTCGGGGCGCCTCGTCGCATCGCCACCGCGCGTGCTTCCTCACCGATGACCGCAGCCATGTGGAACAGTCGCGCAAGGGTCGCCGGGTAGGCCAGATCAGTAAGCACCGGCGAAGTCAGCGACAACCGATCGCCGCGCACCTCGAGGTCGAACCCGGCAGTCTCGTCGACGATCGCCGCCATGACGTCGGGGGTAAGCAGCTCGAGAGCGGTTGCCCGGTTTGTTTCGTCGGCGTAGACGCGGGCGAAGCGCGGGAAGTCGCCTTCCAACTCGAAACGCTCGGAGGCCGACATCCCGTAATCGCTGATCGCTTGGCTACGCTCGGTGGTCTCGACCACGATGTGCGGCAAGGAGCGACCGAGGCGCAGCTCAATGAACCCCCACTTTCGCTGGCCGACGCTCCAGTCGTCAGAACTACCGCCGACCACCAAGGTTGCCGCCGTGAGATCTTCGGGGGCATCAACGGGGCGGAAGCAGTCCTCGAACCAGAACCTGTCGTTGCCGCGCACCAGGCTGGTCGTCGAGTCGGAAACTGCCGCCCATGGGCTGTAGGTGAGCCCATTCGCCGTCGCGAATCTCAGGAGTCGCCACCACAGGTAACCGCGGTTGCGCGCCCCGCGAAGGCGAGCGGTGCCCCAGATCGCTGCCGCGACGCACAGCCAAAGCAGCATTGCGAGGGAGGTGAGTATGAATATCGGCGTTGACGACGGGATGCCCGGGTTCGCGATTCCGATCTGGAAAGCCATCCCGATCAGGGTCGCGAGCCAAGTGAGCAGTACGAAGAAACCGCACAGGTAGCCGCCGGCCACAAGAATCCAATCGAGCCACACCAGGGAGTCCCACGCTGGCTTGCCTCGGGGGATCGTGGGCCAAAACGAAGCCTGGACTTCTCGGTCCTCCTCCGGCTGGTTGAGCGCAGAGAAGGCCGAGAAATCGAGTTCTGCGGTGCGCCAATTAGAGGAGGGGAGAGGTTCGCTCACGTGCCCATCTTGCCGTCTGTCGGTCGCGTTTCCGGCCGCTCGGGCCTCTCAAAGGCGCGTGTATACTCAAACGGTTGTCGTGACGGCCCCATCGTATAGTGGCCTAGTACGCCGCCCTCTCACGGCGGTAACACGGGTTCGAATCCCGTTGGGGTCACACCTCGAGAGCCCCCGGTGTTGCCGGGGGTTTTGAACCTTCAGCGCGCCTCCCTCCGAAGGACGGCACGAGCATGCCGCAGCACCGGTTCGTCGACCATGCGTCCCTCGAGGCGGAACACGCCGCCCTGCGCGGCCGCAGCATCCAGAACGGTGTGCGCTGCCGCGACCTCTTCGGCGGAGGGGCGGTACGCGTCGCGAATCACGGCGACATGCGACGGGTGGATGCACGCAGTCGCCGCGAATCCGGAGGCGGCCGCGTCGCTCGCCTCGGACCGCAGCCCCTCGAGGTCATCGATCGCGAGGTGCACGGCGTCGATCGCTGCGATCCCGCCGGCACCCGCTGCGAGCAGCACGGCGGAGCGGGCGTGCCGGGCGATGTCCCGGTATGCGCCTGAGGCGTCGCGGCTCGACGTGCCGCCGAGTGAGGCGACGAGGTCTTCAGCTCCCCACATGAGTGCGACGACCTCGGGCCGCGCGGCGAGTTCCCGGGCATCGGTAACTCCGACCGCGGTCTCGCAGAGGGCGACGGTAGCGAGACCGGTCAACCGGGGGAGGGAGGCATCCGCCTTCGGCACCATGATCGTGCGGTAGCCCGCCTGTTCGGCGGCAGCGAGGTCGGCTTCGAACTCGGCCGTCGTGGCGGCGTTGACCCGAACGATCGTGCGCGTCGGGTCGATCGGATGCTCAACCAGCGCGGCGCGGGCGGCATCTTTCGCGTCGGAGGCGACGGCGTCCTCGAGATCGAGGATGACGGCATCCGCCCGCTCGAGTGCCTTCTGGTAACGGTCGGGTCGATCGGCGGGGCAAAACAGCAGCGCGGGGCCGAGGTCGAATGTCATGCCAACTGCCCGTCGCGTGTCCAGACCAGCGTCGTGCGCACCGCCCGCGCGACGACAGTGCCGTCTTGGTTGCGACCGATGTGTTCGAGGGTCACGATTCCCTGTCCGGGTCGAGACTCCGACAGTCGCTTGGCGAGCACCGTGGTCTCCGAGTAGAGCGTGTCGCCGTGCTTCAGGGGATGCGGGAAGCTCACCTCGGAGAATCCGAGGTTTGCGACGATGGTGCCGAGTGTCAACTGGGTCACCGAAGCACCGACGATCGTCGACAGCGTGAACATCGAGTTCACCAGACGCTCGCCGAACGGCTGCTGCGCCGACCAGTGAGCATCGAGGTGCAGGCCCTGGGTGTTCATCGTGAGGGTCGTGAACAACACGTTGTCGGCCTCAGTCACCGTACGGCCCGGGCGGTGCAGGTAGCGAACCCCTTCTTCGAACTCCTCGAAGTACAGGCCACGTTGTTCGATTTCGCGCATTCTCGGACCCTAGGCGCTGAGCCCGAGTTCGCGCGAGATCACCATGAGCTGCACCTCGGTCGTGCCCTCACCGATTTCGAGGATCTTCGAGTCGCGGTAGTGCCGTGCGACCGGGTATTCGTTCATGAAGCCGTAGCCGCCGAAGATCTG
>JBDTNW010000135.1:0-5196 GCA_039933575.1 Pseudolysinimonas sp.
CCGTTGACGATGCCTTCGATTGCCTGCTCCATCGGGGCGTCGTCGAAGACGATGTTCGCGGCTTTACCGCCGAGTTCGAGGGTGACCTTCTTGCCCGTTCCCGCGACCGCCTTGGCGATCTCGCGCCCGACCGCAGTCGAGCCGGTGAAGGCGACCTTGTTGACATCGGGATGCCGCACCAGCGCCGCGCCGGTCTCACCGGCACCGGTCACGATATTCACGACCCCCTTGGGCAGATCGGCCTGCTGAAGGATCTCGGCGAAGATCAGCGCCGACAGCGACGTGGTTTCGGCCGGCTTGATGACGACGGTGTTACCCGCAGCGAGGGCTGGCGCAATCTTCCAGGCGAGCATCAGCAGTGGGAAGTTCCACGGGATGATCTGCGCCGCGACCCCGAGCGCCCGCGGCGAGGAGCCGAGTCCGGCGTAGTCGAGTTTGTCGGCCCAACCTGCGTAGTAGAAGAACCAGGCGGCGACGAGGGGGATGTCGACATCCCGACTCTCTTTGATCGGCTTGCCGTTGTCGAGGCTCTCGGCGACGCTGAGTTCGCGCGCGCGCTCCTGAATGAGCCGGGCGATGCGGTACAGGTATTTGCCGCGGTCAGCGCCCGACATCTTCGACCAGGTCTTGTCGAACGCCCGCCGTGCCGCGATGACAGCACGGTCGACATCTTGGGGCGTCGCGGTCGCGATCTCGGCGATCTTCTTCTCGGTCGCCGGCGAGATCGTCGAGAACGACGAACCCGATCCGTCGACGAAGTCGCCGTCGATGAAGAGCCCGTACGACTTCTTTAGATGCAGAATGCTGGTCGACTCAAGCGCCGGGGCGTAATCCAGGAAGCTCACTTAATCCACCGTCACGTAGTCGGGGCCGCTGTAGCGACCGGAGGCCATCTTCTGACGCTGCATGAGCACGTCGTTGAGCAGGGTCGACGCGCCGAACCGGAACAGGTGCGGCTGCAACCACTCCTCGCCTGCGGTTTCGGCGACCGTCACCAGGTACTTAATCGCATCCTTCGAGGAACGGATGCCGCCAGCCGGCTTCACCCCGATCTTCTCGCCGGTCAGGCGGTGCCACTCCTGCACAACCTGCAACATCAGCAGAGTCACCGGCAGGGTGGCCGCCGGCTGCACCTTGCCGGTCGAGGTCTTGATGAAGTCGCCGCCGGCGAGGATCGCCAACCAGGAGGCGCGACGCACGTTGTCGTAGGTGTTCAGTTCTCCGGTTTCGAGGATGACCTTGAGGCTTGCGTAGCTTCCGTCGGCCCGGCGGCAAGCTTCCTTCACCGCGACGATCTGCTCGAAGACCGTGCCGTAGGAGCCCGCCAGGAATGCCCCGCGGTCGATGACCATGTCGATCTCGTCGGCGCCGGCGGCCACGGCATCCTCGGTGTCGGCGAGTTTGACCCGCAGCGATGCGCGCCCACTCGGGAAGGCTGTCGCGACGGCCGCGACGGCGATCTTGCCGTCATCCGGGTCGCCGTGCAGGTCGCCCAGGGCTTCGACTGCGGTGCCGACCATGTCGCCGTAGACGCACACCGCGGCGACGCGCGGGGTCGACGGGTCGGTCGCGTCGGGGGTGATCGCCTTGGCGACCAGCGACTTGACCTTGCCGGGAGTATCGGCGCCCTCGAGGGTCGTGAGGTCGATCAGGCCGATGATGCGATCGAGCGCCCAGGCCTTCGAGGTCGTCTTGATCGATCGGGTGCCGAGCCCCGCCGCGCGGGACTCAAGGCCGACAGCATCCACACCCGACAGCCCCTCGAGGTGGAGCCGCAGGCTCTTCTCAGTCAGGTCTCCGCCGAGCAGTTTGACTGCCCGTTCGGCCGGAGCCAGCGCCGTCGCGTTCATCCGGCGAAGTCTACGCTGGGGCTGTGAACCCTGTGCTGGCTGTCGATTTCGGGGGCACCAAGATCGAGGCCGCTCTCGTCGTCGACGGGGTGCTCATTCCCGGAACGCGATTCCGCGAGACCACCGGGGCGGTGAAGACCGCGGCCGAGCTCGACGACGCCGTCCGCTCGGTCGTGACGCAGGCGCTCGGCGACCGGACGGTGACCGCGGTCGGGATTGGCTCGGCCGGTCCGGTGGATGCCTCCCGCGGCGTCGTGTCGCCCCTCAACGTGCCGGCCTGGCGCGATCATCCACTCGTGCCGTTGGTCGCCACTTTGGTACCTGACGTTCCCATCACCCTCGCGATCGACGGACTTGCGATCGCCCTAGCCGAGCACCGCTACGGCGCGGGGCGGGGCGCCAAGAACCTGCTCGGAATGGTCGTATCAACCGGAGTCGGCGGCGGGCTCGTGCTCGATGGCCGGGGATTCGCGGGCACGACCGGCAACGCGGGGCACATCGGGCACATAGAAGTGGCCGGATTCACGGATGCGTGCCCCTGCGGCGGGTATGGATGCCTTGAAGCGATCGCGTCCGGCCCGAGCGCCGTGCGGTGGGCTCAGGCCAACGGCTGGGCCGGATCGACCGGCGAAGAACTCGGCACCGCCGCCAGTTCAGACGCCGCAGACCCGGTCGCACGCGCCGCGATCGAACGCTCGGCCCGCGCAGTCGGGCAGGCTCTCGCGTCAGCGACCGGCCTCCTCGACCTCGACGTCATCGCCATCGGTGGCGGCTTCTCGCATTCAGCTCCCGACTACCTCGACCTCGTGCGCGCCGAGTTCACCGGCCGACTGTGGGAGTTTGTGACGAAGGTGCGGATCGTGCCCGCGGGTCTCGGCAACGAAGCCCCGTTGATCGGCGCCGCGCTCCTCACCGAGCAGTAGCGGCTGGTTTCGCGGTCAAACTAGCCAGCCCGAGGGCGGGAAGGGCGATCAGAAACACCGTGAACGGTGGGATGTCGTGCACCACCGCGACGAGGATCACCAACGCCAGTGCGGCGGCAGCGCACACCCACCGCCCCCAGTCGCGGAGGGCGAAGACGAGCACGCCGAAGCCGGCCGCCATCGTCAAAAACGCGACGAGCCACAACACGTGGCCGATCTCGCCCAACACCAGGTACGACAGATCCTTCGCCGTTCCGCCCTGCGCGTCCGACATCAGGATGTTCGTCGACGTCGTGATCAGCGCGACAATCCAGAGGACGATCCCGCCCGACAACACTCCGACCCCGGTCGTCACGAGCGGTCGACCCGCGTAGGCGCCCAGCGCGCAGACCCCGAGAAGCGCGCCAATGCCCGTCAATGCCCACAGCACGCTCGACAACTGGTAGCCCGCGCGGAGGTCGTGCGCGACATCCATCGCATCGATCGCTCGTGCGGTCACCACCGGCCAGGCATCCGGAATGGCGAGAGCTGCGACGGCAAGCAGGCCACTCGCCAACAGCAGGATGCCGGGCACCCGGCTCGAACGCGATGTGGCCACGTCGCTCATGCCGTGACACTACTGCGGCGTGTGGTCCACTCGGGGATGCCGCTCGAGCTCGTCGTCGACGTACCGTCGGTGACGCAGCACCGCGATCGCCGGGATGGCGACCAACGCGGTCGCGAGCAGGGCCACCATCCCCGCGGTCCAGCTTCCGGTTGCGTCGTGGAGCACGCCCATCCCGAACGCGAAAAGCCCCGCCGCCAAGTAGCCGATGCCCTGAACGAAAGCACTCAGTGCCACTGTCACCTGGTGGTCGCGGGTACGAGTGTTGACCAGCAGCAGTGAGAGCGGGAACAAGATTCCCACCAGGCCGATGAGCGCCGCCCACAGAAACGGAGCGACTGCGGGGGCTGTCAACATCCCGCCCCAACCCGCAACGTCGCACACTCCAGCGATCACGAGCATCGGCACGACCGCACCCGCCCGGCGCGCGAGGAGGGGCACGATGAATGCCTGCGGGATACCGAGTGCAATCACAATCCCGACGGCGACTCCTGCGGTGGCCGCAGACACGCCCCCGGCCTGGGCCAGGATCGTCGGCAGGAAAGCCATCGCGCCGTAGATATTGATCGACGTGATTGCGAGGGCGCCGGTGATCGCCCACGCGGTCGGCGACCGCACGATCGCGCGGCGAGCACGCGACGCCGTCGGAATCCCCGCCGTATCGAACTCGGGCGCGAGGGTGCTGACTTTGTCGTCAGGCGGAGTCTTGAGCATTGAAATCCACGGGATGACCGCGAACACCGGCACGACCGCCCAGACGACGAGTGCGATCCGCCAGCCGTAGGTCTGTGCGATTTGCACGCCTGCGAACGCCGCCGCCGACCCACTGATCCCCATCAGAACGAGGTAGAGCGAGGTCATGGGCGCGATCTGGCGGGGGAAGTAGCGCCGCACGAGCGGCGGCAACAGCACGTTCGCCAGCCCGATTCCGGTCATGATCACCGAGGTCGATGCCACCAGCAACACCGCCTCGTGCGAGAGTGCGCGGGCACCCTGCCCGATCAGGATGGCCAGGATGGCAACCACGAGCGTTCCCTCGAGCCCCCACCTTTTGGTGAGGTTCGGCGCGAGGAGTCCGGCCACCGCAAACATCAGCGGTGGCGCCGCGCCGACCAGCGACAACACGATCACCCCCAGACCCAGGTCGTCGGAGATGAGCGAGAAGACTGGCCCGATCACAGCAACCCCGCTGCGAATCGAGAGCGCGACGAGCACGATGCCGAGCACCGCGACGATTCGGCCCCCGCGTGGGACCACGGCCGCGGGCAGCGTCATCCGATCAGTCGCTCGTGCCAGGCATTCGCCGAGACGTCGGTCAGCGACGCGACCTGGTCGACCACGACGCGTTTGCGGGCTGGGTCATCGGATGCCGCGGTCCAGTCGCCCGTGAAGCCGACATCCAACTGGGTCGGGTCAGCCAGCAGCCGGTCGGCGAGTTCGGTCAGGATGCCGCGCTGCCGCGCGTACAGCGGCTGGCGGGCGTTGGTCGACATCACGTTGGCTGCGACGATGCCCTTGAGCACCGCGATCTCGGCCCTCGTCTCGAGGGGCGTGACGACATCCGCTCCGAACCGCGCGAGGGCACCCTGAGGATGCGCGGCACGGGTAGCCCGCTCGGCGTGCCCAGCGAAGCGCCCGATCAGAAAACTGGTGAGGTTCTTGAGCCGTGCCAGGTCACGCCGGCTGCCATCCCACGAGTCGATCCAGTACTCCAGGTTGTCGAGGCGATCAAAGGCCGCGATCAGGGTGTCGTGGCCGAACTCGCCGCCGATCCAGGCGAACATCGCGTCGACCAGTTCGTCGTGGTCGACCCGCGCGC
>JBDTNW010000136.1:0-5165 GCA_039933575.1 Pseudolysinimonas sp.
GCCTGAGCGAGGCTGAGGGCGAAGTCGCCGGTGATCAACTCACCGTTCGCCAAGCCGCGAACGCCGTCGGTTCCGAAGAGACGTGACATCGCCCTACCGGGCCCGGATCAGCGCTTCGAGAACTGGGAAGCCTTGCGAGCCTTCTTGAGCCCGGCCTTCTTGCGCTCAATGACGCGAGCGTCACGAGTCAGGAAGCCGGCCTTCTTGAGGGCGGGACGGTTGTTCTCGCGGTCGATCTCGTTGAGAGTGCGAGCGATCGCGAGGCGCAACGCACCGGCCTGACCCGAGGGGCCACCGCCGGTGATCTTCGCGATCACGTCGTAGCTGCCCGTGAGTTCGAGGAGTTTGAACGGATCGGTGATCAGCTGCTGGTGCAGCTTGTTTGGGAAGTACTCCTCGAGCGTGCGACCGTTCACCTTGAAGGTTCCCGAACCCGGGTTCAGGCGAGCACGAGCGATCGCCTCCTTGCGGCGGCCGACGGCGGAACCGGGCACGTTGACGATGCGCGGGGTACGAGGAGCAACGACCTGCTCGGCCGGAGTCTCGGTCGAGAAGCTGGACAGCGTCTCGCTGTCGATGGTGTCTTCAATCTTGGCCATGTCCGAAATCCTTAGCTAGTCCAGAGCCCTACTGGGCAACCTGGTTCAGGGTGTAGGCCGTCGGCTGCTGCGCAGCATGCGGGTGCTCGGCGCCCGCGTAGACCTTGAGCTTCTTGATCTGGGCACGACCCAGCGAGTTCTTCGGCAGCATGCCGCGGATGGCCTGCTCGACGGCGCGCGTCGGGTGCTTCTCAAGCATCTCGACGTAGGTCTGAGCCGACAACCCGCCCGGGTAACCGGAGTGGCGGTAGGAGAGCTTCTTCTCGAGCTTCTGCCCGGTCAGGGCCACCTTCTCGGCGTTGATGACGATCACGAAGTCACCCATGTCCATGTGCGGAGCGAAGGTGGGCTTGTGCTTGCCACGCAAGAGAACGGCGGCATGACTGGCCAAACGACCCAGCACGACATCGGTCGCGTCGATGACGACCCAGTCGCGCTTGATGTCCGCCGGCTTAGGGCTGAACGTACGCGTCACAGTAGGAACTGCTTTCTTCGAGGAGTTCGTGAATCCCACTCCGGTGAGCGTTCTCGCGATGTCTCTGAGATTCGATGTTTCTGAAAATTCAGATGAGCGAGAACCCTGCGGTGGAGGGCTCGGAATGCCGCCTCCCGACTGGAGGCAACTTCGTAAGACTAGTCCAGCCCGCCATCCGGGTCAAACGAGCCCGTGGCGTCCGCCCGTTTGCGGCGCACGCGCGTGAGAGCAGCGCGCTCCGCCAGCTCCGCGTCGGCTGGGTAGCCCACTTCGCGAAGTGTGAGACCCTTTGCCGGCATGACCACGAACTCCGAGGAGCGGGTGGCTGCATCCCGTAGCTCGGCCGTTCGCCCCAAGCCGAGTTTGCCTTCCCCGGCAGCCACGCACGCCCCCACGAGCGAGCGAACCATGCTGTGGCAGAACGCGTCGGCCTGTACGCGTGCCACCAGCACGCCGTCCGCATCCCGATGCCAGCTGAGTTCCTGCAACGTACGGATGGTCGTCGCCCCAGCACGGGGTCGGCAGAACGACGCGAAGTCGTGGAGGCCGAGCAGTGATCGGGCGGCGGCGGCCATCGCGGGAAGGTGGAGAGCCGCGTGGTGCCACAGTTCGAAGGCGCGCCGCCGAGGGTCCTGATGGGCCTCAAGGTCGGCGATGCGGTACTCGTAGCGGCGCCACATCGCCGAGAACCGCGCGTCGAATCCAGGAGGAGCGACCGTGACGCGGCCGACGCGGATGTCGCCGGACGCCCCAGCGACCCCATTGAGGCGACGGCGCAACGTCTCCAGACCCGTCGCGGCTAGTCCCCCGCGACGGTTTCGGTCGAGTTCGATCGCCTGGGTGTCGTCAAGTTCGACATGCGCGACCTGCCCGGTCGCGTGCACGCCGATATCGGTTCGGCCCGCCACGGTCACGCGAGGCGGGTTCCCGACCCTGCGGAAGATCGTGGCGAGCGCGACCTCGAGTTCACCCTCAACGGTGCGCAGGCCAGGCTGCTTCGCCCAGCCGCTGAATGCCGTGCCGTCATACGCGAGATCGAGGCGGAGACGGGTGCGCTCACCAGTGTCCGCCTCGATCGTCACGACAGGAAGTTTGTCACCTTCCTCGTCAGTAGCCGCAGCAGCTGTCCGACTCGACGTAGTAACCGCTGTAGTCGTAGTCGACGACCGGGGCGTAGTCCGAGTACTCGACCGGAGCCGTGTACTCGACCACCGGGGCGGTGTACTCGACCGGGGCGGTGTACTCCACCACCGGGGCGTAGTCCGTGTACTCGACCGGAGCGGTGTACTCGACCGCCGGGGCGTAGTCCGAGTACTCGACCGGAGCGGTGTACTCGACCGGAGCCGGCGTGTAGACCGCCGAGGTCTCGCTCAGCACCGGCGGCACGTACTCCGCTACCGGAGCCGTGTACGTGGCTGCCGGAGCCGTGTACGTCTCATCCGGGGCGACGTAGGTCGGCTGAGGGGTGGGCGACGTGACTGCCACGGTTGTCGGGTCGTAGTTGGTCTCGAACACTCCGTCGCCGTCTCTGTCGAGCGCAATGGCATCCGCCGCCCCGTCTCCGTTCGCGTCGAGCGCGAGCGCGTCGAAGGTGCCGTTGCCGTCAGAGTCGATGCCGACCGCGTCGTAGATCCCGTCACCGTTCGCGTCGAGCGCCACGGCGTCATTGAGGCCGTCGCCGTTGGAGTCGAACAGGGTCGGGGAGGCCCCGGTGACGACCGCGGGGGCTGGCGCGACGACCGCCGGGGTGGGGAGGGGCTTGGAACCCGACAGCGCGATCGCCTGCGTAACGGCGGCTTGGCGGATCGCAATGGTGACCATCGCGTTGTACATGTTCACGTCGGACGTGTAGTCCATGGGTCCATCTCCTTCTGTCGGGCTGACTGTCTGGTAGTGAGATGCGGGCGCGGCTGGAAAAGTTCCCGATTTCGGGCATCCGATTCTCCGCGGGTACCCTGTCTGCAGGAGTCCATCGCCAATGCCGTCGACCGCATTAACCTCTGCCGAAAGCCCGACTGCGCAGTTCCGGGTTCCCGGACTCGACGGGATTCGCGCCCTTGCAGTGGCGACGGTGATGGTTTTCCACCTCGTTCCCGGAACCCTCGTCGGCGGTTACCTCGGCGTCGACATCTTCTTCGTGGTGAGCGGGTACCTCATCACGACTCTTCTGCTCCGGGAACGCGCCGCGACCGGTCGGATCTCACTGAGCGCGTTCTGGACGAGGCGCGCTCGCCGACTGCTGCCCGCCCTCGGCGCCCTTCTGTTGGTGTGTAGTACCGCCGCGCTCATCGTGAGCGGCGATGTGCTCGTCGGCCTCGGCACCCAGGTGCTCGGCGCGCTGACCTTCTCAAGCAACTGGCTGTTCATCGCCACCGGCTCCACCTACTTCGACGCCTCGGTGCCCGAACTGTTCCGCAACCTGTGGTCGCTCGCGGTCGAAGAGCAGTTTTACCTCCTGTGGCCGCTGCTCCTCGTGCTGGTGTTCGTGCGCATCCCGAGATGGGTTCGGCTGCTCGGAATCGGCGCGATCGCGGTCGCGTCGGCGGTCGGGATGGCGCTGCTCGCGAACCCAACCGACCCCACGCGCGTCTACTACGGCACCGACACTCACGCGTTCGGGCTGGCGATCGGAGCGTTTCTCGCGGTGCTGCTCGTGAATCGACGGATGACGGCCCGTGTTGGCCGGGTCAGTCTCGCAATCGGCGGCCCCCTCGCAATCGGTGGACTCCTGGCTCTCGCCTACCTCATGCCGGGAGACGCCCTGTGGGCCTACCAGGGCGGGTTGGTGTCGGTCGCTGTTCTCACGGCCGTTGCGATCGCCGCCCTCGTGGTGCCGGGTTCGCGGCTGTCGCGGGTGCTCGACCTGAGCCCGATCCGATGGGTGGGGGTGCGCAGCTACGGGCTCTACCTGTGGCATTGGCCGGTGATCGTGTTGCTCACCAATGCGTATCCCACCTGGTCGCGCGATGGCCTCGGGGGCTGGGCGCTCGGTGCCATCGCGCTGGCGGTCACGTTGGTGGCGGCAGCGCTCTCCTACCGCTTCGTCGAACAGCCGATCCGGCGACACGGGTTTCGGGCGACCGCGCGCGCGATGTACGAGGTCGCTCCCCGCAGCCTGCGCGCCCTGGGCGTGAGTGTGGCGATGGTGGCAGTTGTTGGGCTCACCGGCGCCGCGGTGGCTGCGGTGATCTCCGACCCGGGGCAGGGTGAGGTGGAGGGTTTCGTCCTGGCCGGTCAGCAGGCGATCGACGACGCGGGTGCGAGCGCAGCTCCGGCCGCTGCGCCCACACCCGGCGCAGTTGTCGCGTCGGGCGATCAGATCACCGCGATTGGGGACTCGGTGATGCTCGCCGCCGCGCCCGCCCTCCAGGAGCAGTTCCCGGGCATCGCGATCGACGCGACAGTGTCGCGCTCGATGTACGCAGCGCCCGGGATCGTGCAAAGCCAGCTCGATGCCGGATCCTTGCGCGAGGTCGTGGTGGTGGCGCTGGGTACTAACGGACCAATCGAGCGTTCGACGCTCGATCAGATTCGCGCCATCATCGGCCCGAACCGCGAACTCATCGTCGTGAACGCTCAGGCACCGCGCGGCTGGATCCCCGGAGTGAACGCCGAGTTGTCGTCGTTTGCATTGGTTTACCGCAACGTCGAGTTGGCGAACTGGCACGACGCCGCGCAGCCGATCCTCGGCGAACTGGCGCGAGACCAGATCCATTTCGGACCGATCGGAGCCGGGGTCTTCACCGCCTCGATCGAGGCGGCCGTCGAACGTCTCGCCGAACTGCCGCCGTTGCGCGACGAGTCGACCGCCCTGGCCGTGCCCACGCCGGAATAGTCTTAGAACTCTTCGACGAACGCGACGCTGCGGGACTCCGGTACAAACCCCATCCCGGTGTACAAGCTCAGAGCTCCCGACGGGTTCTCGCTATCGACGTCGAGCGCGACCTTCTCGTGACCCGCCGCCCGGTAGCGCCGCAACGCCTCCGCAATGAGGGCCGGTGCGACGCCCTTCTTGCGCCAGTCGCGCGTCACCCCAATGAGCGGGATGTAGCCGCCCACATACCCCTGCCGGTCGAAGTCGTCGGGCACGA
>JBDTNW010000137.1:0-5077 GCA_039933575.1 Pseudolysinimonas sp.
TCGGTGCCAACCGGGCAGGACGGTCGATCGCCCGCCAGGTCGTCGCGACCCTCAGCAGCCTCGCCGATACCCAGCGCTCGACCGGCGGCTAAGTCGACGACGGTTTATCGTCAACGAATGGCGATGGATCAGGCTGCGGGACCGCGACATCCGGTTAGCTCCGTCGATCACGCGCTGCAACTTCTTCTCCTGCTGCGCGACGAGCCCGACCTCAGGGTGACGACCGCTGCCGGTCGGCTCGGCGTCTCGGCGTCGACCGCCCACCGCCTGCTGAGCACCCTTGAGCACCGCGGTTTCGTGACCCAGGACCGCCTGACGCGGGCTTACCGCGTCGGCCCGGCCCTCATCGAGCTGGGATTCTCGAGTACGCGTGCGATCGATCTGCGGGAGGTCAGCGAGCCGTACCTCAGGGCCGCCGTGACCCAGCTCGGCGAGACGGTCAACGTGCTCGTACGGCAAGACGGCTCGGTGCGCTTCGTTGCAGGTTTCGAAGCCGACCACCGCATCCGCACCCACGTGCTCACGGGAACGCTCCTGCCGGCGTACTCGACGTCGGGCGGAAAGGTGTTGCTCGCGGGACTGCCGAAGGAAACCCTGCGGGATCTGTACCCCCGCGGGCTTCGCCGCCTCACGTCGCACACGAGGACCTTCACGCAGCTCGTCGATGAACTGGCTCTCGTGCTGATGCGCGGGTACGCCGTCAATGACGAAGAGAGCGTAGAAGGGCTCGTCGCCCTCGCCGTTCCGTTGCGCGACCGCGGCGGCAATACGATCGCGGCGGTCGCGATGTCGGCGCCGACCGCCCGGATGTCACCCGCGCGGGTGCGCGAAATCGTGGTCGAGTTGCGGGAGTGCGCAGCGGGCATCCGGTCACGCCTGGCGCGGTGAGCTTGGCCTGCGATTCCGCCCTGCGGAATCGCAGTGGCCGAAGGGTTTCAAGCTCGATCCCGTCTTGATTGGCTCACTCCCACTCCCGCTGCAACGACGCGGCAGGAGGAAGGACGTTGCCTCAATGAAGATCGACGAGGCAGTCCACACCGAAGCCGACAGTTCTGCGACCGAAAGGCACACCCCGTGACCCCCAGTGACGACCGTCAGTACCTGCGCATCGCGACGGAGGAAGCCTGGGCTCCCCCCGAGCTCATCGACCTCTACCGGCGCCACCTGTCGGACAAGACGATCGACGACATCGGCTTCAACAGCCTGATGGGCTACTTCCTCGGCTCCGATCATCCTCAGCCGCAGGCCGTCGTCGCCCGACTGCAGGGTGCCGCCGAGGGGCGCCTGGCCGACATGGACTCCGCCGGCATCGACCACCAGGTGCTCGCCGTCACGTCACCGGGCACGCAGGTGCTCGACGCGCAGGAAGGCGCCCGCATCGCGCGCCTCGCTAACGATCGGCTCTCGCAGATCGTGCACGCGCATCCAACTCGGTTCTCGGCGCTCGCCGCGGTCTCCTTCGAAGACGTGGATGTCGCGGTCGCCGAACTGCGTCGGGCGGTTACCGAACTCGGCCTCAAGGGGCTGATCCTCAACGACCACATCAGGGGGTCGTACATCGACGATCCGCGCTTCGCCCCGCTGCTGGCGACGCTCGAGGAACTCGATGTGCCGCTCTACCTGCATCCGAACACACCGCCCAACAGCATGATCGGCCCCTACGCGGAGGCGGGTCTCGACGGGGCGGTTCTCGGCTTCGGGGCGAGCGCAGGTCTGCACCTGCTGCGCATTGTCACCGCCGGGATCTTCGACCGGCATCCGCGCCTGCGTCTGGTCGTCGGTCACCTCGGCGAAGGCCTGCCGTTCTGGCTGAACCGCATCGACCACATGCACGGCAAACAGGTGCTCGCCGGACGTTACGAACAGATCAAGCCCCTGCAAAAGCCGGTGTCTGAATACTTCCGGTCACACATTTGGTTGACGACCTCGGGGATGCCCTGGGCACCCGCCATCATGTTCACCCGTGAGGTCGTGGGCGCCAATCGGGTGATGTACGCCATGGACTACCCGTATCAGTTCGACGTTGCCGAGGTGACGGCTCAGGATGCGCTGCCGATCAGTGACCCGGAGAAAGCCGACTTCTTCGAGAACATCGCCCGGAAGGTGTTCGCGCTCGACTTCTGAATGAAGCCGCATCACAGCCTCGGTCCTCGCGGCGGCAACTCAGCCGAACAGGGCGAGACCGATCAACCAGCCGAGGGCTGAGGCAGTGAGACCGAGGATCAGATTGGCGGCCATGCTGGCGACCGCCGAGCGCCACCGGTTGGTCAGGAACAGTTGCACGGTCTCGACGCTCAGCGTGCTGAAGGTGGTCAGACCACCGGCGAACCCGGTGACGAGGGCGAGGCGCGCCTCGACAGGGAGCACCCCGGCTCCCGTTAGCCCAACGGCCAGCCCCGCGATCAGTGATCCTGCGACGTTTACGATCAACACCGTCCACGGCGAGCGCGCCGGATTGCGGGTGACCAGGTAGCGCGCGAGCGCACCGAGGGCGCCAGCTACGAGTACGACAGTGACGAGCAGTGCGGTCATTCGTTGGGACCGATCGGCGTGGGTTGTCGGCCGAACTTGAGGCCGAGTGCGGCTGCCGCCAGTCCGCCGGCGAGGGACACGACAACGTAGAGCGCGGCCATCCATCCTGCGCCCAACGAGGTGAGTTCGACGGCCGAGATCGCGAGAGCAGAGAAGGTGGTGAACGAGCCGAGCAGCCCAGGCCCGAGTCCGGCGCGCAGCCATACCGGAACGGCGGGCCAGACCCGTGCGACGAGAACGGCCAGCACGAACGACCCGACGACGTTGACGAGCAGCGTTCCGATCGGAAACGCGACACCACCGTGCGGCAACCCGAGGTCGACCAGCAGGCGCAACCCGGTGCCGAGTGCTCCGCCGATCAGGACGGCGATCAGGCTCACTTGGCCGGAGGCGGCTTGGTTGGGCCGCTGCGCTTGACCTCGCGCTTGACGGGTCGCGGCCGCACCGGCTCCCCGCGACGATCCTGACCGGGCAGCGGGCGTGAGCGCCGGCCGTAGATCATGTCGGACGAATCCAGAAGCCACGGGACGAGGGCGATCACGACACCGTGCACGAGCATCAATTTATGGCGGATGCGGCGGGCCTTGTGGTTGTGCAGCACGTTCTCCCACCAGTGCCCGACGATGAACTGGGGGGTGTAGATCGTGATGACTTCGGAGCCGTGCTTCGCGCGCCGCGCCTTGAGGTACTTGACCAGCGGTGCGCTGATGTCGCGATAGGGCGACTGCAAGATGTGCAGCGGTACCTTGATGTTCTGCGCCGCCCAGTCCAGATCCAGTCGGTCGGCGGCGTCGTCGTCGATCGCGATGTGCACGGCTTCGATCGAGTCGTGGTTCGCCGCGATCGCGTAGTCGAGTGCCTTCAGAACCGGCTTCTGGAGTCGGCTCACCAGCACGATCGCATGGTCGCCGGACGCGCCGAAGGTGGTATCGGGGTCCACGGCGATCTCTCGGTCGACATCCCGGTAGTAGCGGTTGACGCCGAGCATGAGAAACCACAGGATCGGCATCACCACGAAGACGATCCAGGCGCCGTGAGTGAACTTGGTGATGGTCACGATCACCAGAACGGTGAACGTCATCGACGCTCCGATGAGGTTGATGATGAGGCTGCGAACGATCGCGCCGATGCCGTCCGCGCCATTGCGGATGAGCCGGATCCAGTGGCGCACCATGCCGGTCTGGCCGAGGGTGAACGAGACGAAAACGCCAATGATGTAGAGCTGGATCAGCGACGTGAGGTCGGCTTGGAACACCGCGAGAATCGCGATTGCCGTGATCGACAGTGCGATCACGCCGTTGCTGAAGATGAGGCGATCACCGCGGGTTGACAGCGACTTGGGCGCGTACTTGTCGGCAGCGAGGACCGAGCCGAGCAGCGGGAAGCCGTTGAATGCCGTATTCGCGGCGAGCAGCAGCACGGCCGCAGTCGTTGCTTGCACGATGAAGAACGGCAGCGAGAGATCGCCGAAGGTCGCTGAGGCGATCTGCGCGACCATGCTGCGCTGCGGGTCAGTCGTGCACTGAACCGCAGCGGCGTGGAGGGCGTCGGTGCAGTCGAGGTAGCGCACGCCGGTGATCAGCGCGACGGTGACGAGTCCCGAGAACAGCAGGATGGCGGTGCCGCCCATGATCATCAGCGTCTGCTGCGCGTTCTTGATCTTCGGGCGACGGAAGGCCTGCACGCCGTTAGCGATCGCTTCGACACCGGTGAGGGCCGCGCATCCACTCGCGAACGCGCGAAGGAGCAGCAGCACGAACGCCGATTGGGCGAGGCTCGTGCCGTGGGCCTCGATGCCGACACTTTCCGCGACGGGGGCGTCGCCGAGCAACGTGCGCACCAGCGCGACGATGATCATGACCCCGATCGACCCGATGAACAGATAGGTCGGAAGGGCGAAGGCGTTGCTCGACTCGCGCACACCGCGCAGGTTGACCGCGGCGAGGATGACGACGAACCCGATCGCGAGCCAGACCCGGTAGGGGTCAAGGAAAGTCAGGGCCGAGATGATGTTGTCGACGCCCGACGCGACCGACACCGCAACCGTCATGACGTAGTCGACGAGAAGCGCGGCCGCGACGATCAGACCGGCTTTTTCGCCGAGGTTCTTGCGCGCCACCTCATAATCGCCGCCGCCGCTGGGGTAGGCCTTGACCAGTTGCCGGTAGGACAGGACGACCACGATGAGGAGCACCACAACGCCCGATGCGACCCACGGGCCGTAGGCGAGAAAGCCGAAACCGCCGATCAGCAGGATCATCAGCAGCTCTTGCGGGGCGTACGCGACCGACGAGAGGGGGTCGCTCGCGAAGATCGGCAGCGCGAGGCGCTTGGGAAGAAGTTGCCCCTCGAGCTTCTCGGAGGGGAGCGGTTGGCCGATCAGCCAGCGTTTGGCGACGCGTGTTCCGTCACCTGAACCGTCGCTGCGGTCCGGGGGAGGCTCCTGGTCAGGCACGGCGTCACGTTACTCCACGGGGCGGCTTTTCAAGTGCTTATGATCAAGCAGTGACACATGATCGTGCGGTGAAACGGCCACGCCGCCGCC
>JBDTNW010000138.1:0-5063 GCA_039933575.1 Pseudolysinimonas sp.
TTCGGGATCGCACCGGCATGGTGTTGCAAGACACCTGGCTGTTCAAGGGCTCGATCCGCGACAACATCGCCTACGGTCGGCCCGACGCGACCGAGGAGGAAATCCTCGAAGCGGCGACGCAGGCGTATGTCGACCGATTCGTGCACGTGCTGCCTGACGGCTACGACACCGTGCTCGACGACGAAGGCTCCAACGTCTCGGCCGGCGAGAAGCAGCTGATCACGATCGCGCGGGCCTTCCTGTCGCGACCGGAGGTGCTCATCCTCGATGAGGCGACCTCGTCTGTCGACACCCGCACCGAGTTGCTCGTGCAGCGCGCGATGCAAGAGCTGCGCAAGTCGCGCACCTCGTTCGTCATCGCCCACCGGCTCTCAACGATCCGGGATGCCGACCTCATCTTGGTGATGGAGGCCGGGGCGATCGTTGAGCAGGGCACTCACGCACAGTTGATCGGCAAGGGCGGCGCGTATGCGCGACTCTACGAGGCGCAGTTCGCTGCGCCCCTCGAGGATGTGCCGGAGCCAGAGCCCGCGAGGTAGGCGAAGTCGGGAGGGTTACGCCCGACGGCGCTTGGAGTCGACCGACGGGATGTCGAGCCCGAGCCCCAGCTCAAGTTCGGGACGCGAGATCCCCATCTCGTCGAGCGACGAGAGTTCGGCTTCGATCGCGCCCGTCATCTCGGATGCCGTCAGCTCGCGCGGCGTCTCTTCGATCTCGGTCAGTGGCGGCAGCAGCTTCGAGGAGTCGAGCTGGCTGATGCGACGGGCCGAGGGGAGCACCTGACGCTCGAGCGATCCGACGAACGTGTTGTAGTCCTTCACGCTGCGTTCGATCGAGCGACCGAGCTTGTCGACATGCGTGGCGAGAGTCGTGAGCCTGCCGTACAGCTCCCGGCTCACGTCGAACAGGTTCTTCGCCTCTTGCGTGACGACCTCGTGCTGCCAACTGACGGCGACAGTCTTGAGAACGACGAACAGGTTGACCGGCGAGGCCAGCGCGACCCTCTTGCTGAAGGCGAATTCCATGATTGACGGGTCGGCTTCGAGTGCCGCCGAGAGCAGCGATTCGCTCGGGATGAACGCAATGACGATCTCGGGACTACCGTCGAGCCCCTGCCAGTACGCCTTGCTGCCCAGGGCTGTGACGTGGTCGCGCACTGCCTTGACGTGCGCCTTGAGCAGAGTTGCCCGGCGGGCGAGTTCGCTGTCACTCGCGGTCAGCGGGATGGCCGCAGCCTCCAGGTAGGAGTTGAACGGCACCTTCGCATCCACCGGGATGTTTTTGCCGCCCGGCAGGTGCACGACCATGTCGGGGCGTCCGGCGCCGGCATCCGAAATGATGCTCGACTGCACATCGAAGTTGACGCGCTCCAACATCCCGGATGCCTCGACGACACTGCGCAGCTGGGTCTCGCCCCAGACGCCGCGGGTGGCGTTGTTCTTGAGTGCCGAGGCGAGCGACTCGGCAGTGTTGCGCAGACGCTCTTCGGACTCGACGGCGGTCTTGAGCTGCTGGCTGAGTTCGCCGTGCTGCACCCGACGCTGCGTCTCGAGCTCGGTGACCTTGAGTTGCATCGAGGTGAGCGACTCTTTCACGGGAGCCAGGGCTTGCAGCACATTGCTCTCGTCGCCTTCGTTCTTGGCACGCTGTTCGGCTTCGCGACGAGTGCGTTCCATGAGGTCGGTGTACTGCACCTGCGCAGTGCCGAGCTGCTCGCGAAGCCCCGAGAGCGATGCCTCGGCAGCGGCAAGCGCCGACTGCACGTCGGCACGCGCGGCGGCTTCCTGCGATCGAAGCTCGGCCACCGCGGCGGCGTGACGTGCCTCGATCAGTGCGGGAGAGGCATTCATCGTGCTGGTCGTTGACCGTGCGCGAACGAGCATGCCGCCCACCAGACCGCCGAGGAGGAGGCCGGCGGCGAGTCCGATGATCAGGGTGAGTGTCGCATCCATGTCTGAAGTGTGACAAGGAGGGACGACATCGAGCCGCCGCGACCCGATGAACTCGCGAAAATGTTCGCGAAATGTCTTGCAAGTAGCCTGTCCGAATGGCTACATCCGTGCTCGATCACTGGGTTTCCGGCACCGCGTTTAGCGGCGCAAGCACCCGCACCGCCCCCGTCTACGACCCCGCCCGCGGAGTCGTGCAGCGTGAGGTTCGGCTCGCGTCGACGGTTGACGTCGACGAAGCAGTGAAGGTCGCGACCGCTGCTTTTCCGGCATGGTCGCAGGCGTCCTGGGCGAAGCGGCAGCAGGTGATATTCGCGTTCCGAGAGATCGTAAACGCGCGCAAGGCCGAGCTGGCTGCAATCCTCACGAGCGAACACGGCAAGGTGACCGCGGATGCTCTCGGCGAGATCGCCCGCGGGCTTGAGGTCGTCGAGTTCGCCTGCGGCATCCCGCACCTCGCGAAAGGCGAGTACACCGAGAACGCGTCGACCGGCGTCGATGTCTACTCCCTGCGTCAGGCGCTCGGCGTCGTCGGAATCATCAGCCCGTTCAACTTTCCGGCCATGGTTCCGATGTGGTTCTTCCCGATCGCCCTCGCGGTGGGCAACACCGTCATCCTGAAGCCGTCCGAGAAGGATCCTTCGGCGGCGATGTGGATGGCGGCGGCGCTCAAGGAGGCCGGCCTTCCCGACGGCGTCTTCAATGTCGTGCACGGCGACAAGGAGGCGGTGGATGCTCTGCTCACCCACCCCGGAATCGCCGCGGTGAGTTTCGTCGGCTCCACCCCGATTGCGAAGTACGTGTACGAGACCGGCACCAAGGCGGGCAAGCGGGTACAGGCGCTCGGCGGCGCGAAGAACCACATGCTCGTGCTGCCCGACGCCGACCTCGACCTGGTTGCGGATTCCGCGGTGAATGCGGGGTTCGGCTCAGCGGGGGAGCGCTGCATGGCGATCTCGGTCGTCGTGGCCGTCGGCGACATTGCGGATGACCTCATCCCGAAAATCGTGTCGCGGATGGCGGGCCTCAAGGTCGGCGACGGCACGCGGGGCTGCGACATGGGGCCCCTCATCACGAAGGAGCACCGCGACAAAGTGGCGGGCTACCTCGACCTCGCGGTGACTGACGGCGCGGACCTCGTCGTCGATGGCCGTGGCGTTTCGGTGGATGGTGAGGAGAGCGGCTTCTGGCTCGGCCCGACCCTGATCGACCGGGTGCCCGTGACCTCCGACGTCTACCAGCACGAGATCTTCGGTCCGGTGCTCTCAGTCGTGCGGGTCGCCTCCTATGAGGAGGGTGTCGCGCTGATCAACGCGTCGCCGTACGGCAACGGCACCGCGATCTTCACCAACGACGGCGGGGCCGCGCGGCGGTTCCAGCGCGAAGTCACGGTCGGGATGATCGGCATCAACGTGCCGATTCCGGTGCCGGTCGGCTACTACTCCTTCGGCGGTTGGAAAGACTCCCTCTTCGGCGACACGAAGGCGTACGGCCCGGATGCCATCCACTTCTTCACCCGCCAAAAGGCGATCACGTCCCGCTGGCTTGACCCGTCGCACGGCGGGATCAACCTGGGCTTCCCGACTAACTGAGGGAAGCCGGCAGCGCCTGGATGTCACGCTGATGGGGCTCTATGACGATCCGTTCTTATACCTCGTGACGAAAGACGATCGGGTACTCGTGAGCCGGGGCGGTCATCACGTTGTCACGATTGCGGGCGAGCGCGCCGAACGCTTGATCCCGATGCTGGGGATGGATGACGTCCGCGACCAAGAATTGCTCGCTCGGGCGACCGGCAACTATCGCCGCGGCAATGAGCGGCACGAGTCGCCGCGAGGCTAGGCGGTCGCGGCGGGCGCGAAGCGCGAGGATCGACGAAATACGCACCCCAGACATCGCGCTAATGCTGTTGATCGATGCGTGCCCGCCTGATGGCGACGCACCGGGTTGGCGCCGTCTGAGGTCAGGATGGGTCGTCTCGTAGCTCCCATGGGATCGAGGCCGGGTCAAGAACGATTGTCGTAGCTGACGGTTCGTCGAACCTGAACGGGAACGCAGTTGGTCGGGACGTATCAGGAGCGGTGCGCCTGTCTCGTCGCTCCGCAATCGTTTCAGACGCTTCGGAAGCCTCCGCATCGTTGATCTCCTGCACCCAGCGAGGTAGAGCGATCGCATCGCTGATCCACCAGACCAGGTTGAAGGCAGTGAGGAGCACCGTCACCCAAAGCAGGCCCGTTGCGGATGGATCGCTGAGCCAGAGGTTGGCGAGGATGACGGCCAGCAGTGAGAGCACGGTCTGCGCGATCGCTGCTCCGTGCCGGCGGAGATAATGCCGATGTCCGCCCCAGCCCCCGAGAAGCCCCCATAGAACATAGGCGGTCGCTAGGGATTTCGCCCCCGCCGCCCTCTGGTGCTCGTGAGTACCTGCGAAACCCGAGTAGTGCACAGCCGGGGAAAGCGTCGGGGAGGCGATTGCGGGGGACCGGTCATTGGTCCACTTCATCCCCGTCCAGTAACGCAAAAGGCCTGGGTCATCGGCATCTGGATACCAGCCTGCGGCCGCGGCGGGCGCTTCGTCCATGACGCGACCCTAGTGCCCGCGAGATCTCGGTGGGGCGAGGTCCGCGGGTTACGCGATCGCGGCGGCGGGGGGCACGACGATCGACGAGATGCGCACGCCCGACATCGCGGTGAGCTCGGGAACGTCGATCGCCCCGTAGCGGTCGGCCGCATGGATGATGATCGCGGCGCAAGCTTCCGCATCCGCTACCGCGTCGTGGTGCGGGAAGTCTTCGAAACCTGCGGCCAGCGCGACCGATGGCAGCCGGTAGGAGTCGAGCGTGTACGTGTTGCGTGCGATCTGGAGTGAGCAGAAGTAGTTGTAGGCCGGGGCGACGATCCCGGTCGCTGCGCAGGCCATCTTGATGACGCCCATGTCGAAACCGGCGTTGTGGGCAACCAGGTGGTCGTCGTCGATGAACGCCATCAGGTCGGGCATCTGCTCGACCCAGGTCGGCGCGCCCTGCACCATGTCGGCGGTGATGCCGTGGATGCGGGTATTCCAGTCGATGAAGTGGTCGTGCGGAGCCGGCGGCTGGATGAACCACCCGATGC
>JBDTNW010000139.1:0-5051 GCA_039933575.1 Pseudolysinimonas sp.
CCGATCAGCCCGCCGACGATTCCCAGCACGAGTCCGGCCAAAATCGAGTTGCGCAGCAGCCAGATCAGTTCGCCGTAGTCGGAGAAGTTGAAGAGCGCCGACCACCAGTCGCCGGTTCCGGCGATCGGGGCAAGCAGAGTGCCGGTTCCGGCGATCGTGGCAAGCAGAGTGCCGGTCATGGCAGGTCTCCCGCGTGGTCGTGCTCATGCTCATGGGCGTGCGACTGATCGGGAGCGCCGACGATCACCACGCGATCCCCGGAGCGGATGACATCCACCGGCGATCCATACAGGTCGCTCAGCACGTCACTGCGCAGCACCTCGTCGGGGGTGCCGATGCTGAACCTGCCACCCGCGAGGTAGAGCACCCGGTCGACCGCACCCAGGATCGGGTTCACGTCATGAGTAACGAACAGAACGCCGAAGCCGCGCTGCTTCCGGTGGCTGTCGATCAGGTCGCTCACCGTGCGCTGCTGCCGCAGGTCGAGCGAGAGCAGAGGTTCGTCGCAGAGCAGCAGCGCGGGTTGCCCGGCGAGAGCCTGCCCGACGCGAAGCCGTTGCTGTTCCCCACCCGACAGCCGTGCTACCGGGACGTTCGCGAAGTGCGTCGCCCCGACATCCTCGAGCGCGGCATCCACCTCGGCTCGGCGGGAACGGGAGGGGAGCCCGATTCCGAGCCGGTGTCCGTCGATGCCGAGGCGCACCAGATCCCGGCCTCGAAGCGCGGTGCCCTCATCGGCGAGGCGCTGCTGCGGGATGTACCCGATGCGTCGGTTGCCCCGGTGGGCGCGTTCGCCGAGCACTCGAATCTCACCAGCACTCAGGTCGTGCTGGCCAAGGATCGCGCGCAACAGGCTGGTCTTGCCCGACCCGTTCGCGCCGAGCACGGCGACGAACTCTCCGGGAGCCACATCGAGGTCGAGCCCCGACCACAGCGTGCGGCTACCGAGGCGCAACTCTGCGTCGTGAATGCTGAGGACGGCGCCGTCGGGATGCTGGGCGCTCATAGCAGGGCCGCCTCAAGTTGATCGAGCACGCCCGACTGCCAGCTGAGGTAGTCGAGACCCTCGGGGATCGTCTCGGTCACGGCGAACGAGGGCACGCCATCAGTTGCAGCGGCCGCGAGAAGCGCGTCGGTCTGCGGCCCAAAGGTCTGTCCATTGACGACAACGACCGACGCGTTCGGGATGACGTCGAGCACCTGGCGCAGAAGGGTGGGCGGTACGTCGGAGTCGTCCTCGATCGCGGCACTGAATTGCGGGGGCGTGAGGTTCACCAGTCCGGCGCTCTCGAGTAGGTACAGCGGAACCGGCTCGGTGATGACGACTCCCTCGCCGGTGTGGTCGCGGGCGATGGCTGAGACCCGCGCCTCGAGAGCGGTGAGTGACGCTTGGAAGTCGGCGAGCAATCCGGCTCGGGCGGGGTCGGGATCAATCGCGTCGAGATCGGCTGCTATCGCCTTCGCGAGACGCGACATCGTCGGGTAGTCGTACCAGACGTGCTCGTTGAACCCATCCGTGGTCGGGTCGACGGACCCGAAGTCCACCGCGTGCAGCACGAGCGCCGAAGAACCCGACGCCGCGTACATCGTGTCGACGAAGTCGTCATACCCGCCGCCGTTGGCAATGACCAGGTCCGCCTGGGCAAGTTCGAGTTGCACCCGCGGGTTCGCCTCAAAACTGTGAGGGTCCGCGGTCGGATCGTCGATGATCGTGGTGACCTCGACCCCGCTGCCGGCGAGCGCCTGCGCGATCGAGCCGTAGACGTTCGTCGAGGCGACCACCGTGACGACACGGTCGGCGGACGGGTCGGCCGCGGGCGAACATCCGGCAAGCCCGACCGCAATCAGCACGACAGCGGGGAGGG
This sequence comes from Pseudolysinimonas sp., assembly GCA_039933575.1. Taxonomy (GTDB): domain Bacteria; phylum Actinomycetota; class Actinomycetes; order Actinomycetales; family Microbacteriaceae; genus Pseudolysinimonas_A. Next base: position 1,866 of record JBDTNW010000139.1, read on the forward strand.
CGGCAAGGCGGATCACCCTGGCGACGCTAGTCGTTGTTGAGAACGATTGTCAAACTCACGACGCAACGACTTCGCGATGATCGGCGCGGGGCAGATCAGCAGCTGGTGTGCCAGGCCCAGGGGGAATCGAGACGGGTCAGGTGATCGGCGGTGAGCGTCGCGAAGACCCCGTAGGCCTCGCGGTCGGGCGCGCCGACGTTAGCCTGATCGAAGCCGACATAGCGCGTGTTGGAGTCCCCGAAGAGGTTGGTCGCACCTCCGACTGCGGCATTCAGTTCGTCTGAACTCGCGCCGATCTGCGCCCCTCCGAGAGTCGTGATCGCGACGCCGCCCGTCGTCGCCGTACCGGTCACCAGCGCCTCGTAGGCGCCGCGGGTGTCGGCATAGCCGGGCTTCATAAGCACGATGCCTCCGAAGTCGTAGATCGTCTGGTCGAACTCGCACGCCCCGTTCGCCACGGTCGTGGTGACGGTCGGCTCGACGCCGAGCGCGTCGGCGAGCTCGCCGGCGACGATGCCGCCGTCGATCGCGAAGTCCTCGCGAAAGAGCGTCGACCCGTCTGCGCCGAGCAGCGAGATACCGGAGCCTGTGACGACGATCGTCGCCGGCGAGGCGTCGGGGGCCGGCGAGCCGGAGGGCGCATCCGTGGGCGCTTCGGATGCGTCAGGGGGTGGCGTCGAGCCAGATCCGATGCTGCCCGGGTCGCATGCTGCGAGCGAGAGCAGGAGCGGCAGGGCCGCAAGGGGGAGAAGTCGTGCGCGGAGTGTCGTCATGCCACCACAACGTTTCACACGGTGCCCCGGGTTGACACGAGGGATCGGTCGAGTCAATCCAGGAGCAGAGCGGGCTCTTCGAGAACCGCCGCGAGGTCCGCGGTGAAACGGCTCGCGACATCCCCATCGACAACCCGATGGTCGAACGCCGCCGACACCGTTGTGACCCACGCCGGTCGCACTTCACCGTCGACCACCCACGGCTTCTGCTTGATCGCTCCTAGCGCCACGATGCCGACCTCGCCCGGGTTGAGGATCGGCGTGCCGGTGTCCATCCCGTAGGAACCGAGGTTGGTGATCGTGACGGTGCCCTTCGACATGTCGGCCGGGGTCGTCTTGCCGTCGCGCGCCGTGATCGTGAGCTGCTCGAGCGCCCGCGCGAGGTCGAGCAAGCTGAGATCCTGCGCGTCCTTGACGTTGGGCACGATCAGCCCGCGCGGAGTCGCAGCCGCGATCCCGAGGTTGACGTAGTGGTGCACAACGATCTCTTTGTCGGTCCAGCTCGAGTTGACCGTCGGGTTGCGCCGCACGGCCCAGATGACGGCCTTCGCCATCACCAGCAGCGGGCTCACGCGCACCCCGGCGAAATCGCTCGAGTCTTTGAGTCGGCGCACGAATTCCATCGTGCGAGTCGCGTTGACGTCGGTGAAGACGCTGACGTGCGGGGCGGTGAACGCGCTCGACACCATCGCCGTCGCGATTGCCTTGCGAACGCCCTTAACCGGGATGCGCTCTTCGCGCTCTTCGCTCCAGGCGGGCGTTTCGAGGTTGCGGAACACGCTGGCCTGCTGCGCGATTCGGATGACGTCCTCCCGCACGATCTCACCGGCCAAGCCGGTGCCTTCGACGGTCGCGATCTCAACCCCGAGGTCTTTCGCCAACTTACGGATCGGCGGCTTTGCGATCACCGGCGCGGCGGATGCGGCGGGGATTGACGCGGGGCGGCGGGCGGATGCCTTCGCGCCGTCCCCCTTCGCGCCCTCCCCCTTCACGCCCTCCGCCATCACGCCCTCTGCGGTCACACCCTCGACGGTCGCGGCACTTTCGGCGACCACCACGGCACCCGGACGGCGCCGACGCGTGGTCGCATGCCCGCCCTTCGAGCCGTAGCCGACCAGAACCGCACCCGGCTTCTCGGCAGCTTCCGCCTCTTCAGCCTTCGCGGAGGCCACCGGGTCACCGATCTCGCCGCCCAGCGACTCGGCGCCTCGCGGCGCTTGCAGCTCGATCGAGCCGCCCGCGGAATCCACTCGGATGATGGGGGTGCCGACCTCGACGGTCGCGCCCTCTTCGACGAGGATCGCGGTCACCGTGCCGGCAAACGGCGACGGGAGCTCGACGAGAGACTTCGCGGTCTCGATCTCGACCAGCACCTGGTTGACCGTGACGGTATCGCCGGGTTTGACCTTCCAGGAGACGATTTCGGCCTCGGTCAAGCCCTCCCCGACGTCGGGGAGCGGAAACTCGGATTGCGCCATGTCAGCTCCTAGTAGGCGAGGGACCGGTCGACTGCCTCGAGGATGCGGTCGGCATCCGGAAGGTAGACGGCCTCGAGTTTTGCCGGAGGGAACGGGGTGTCGTAGCCGCTGACGCGCAGCACCGGAGCCTGCAGCGAGTAGAAAGCGCGCTCGGCGATCGTTGCTGCGACCTCGGAGCCGACGCTTGCCGAACCCGGCGCCTCCTGAGCAACGACGAGTCGGCCGGTTTTCTGCACCGACGCCAGGATCGGGTCGTAGTCGATCGGCGACAGCGAGCGCAGGTCGATGACCTCGATGCTCGTCCCTTCCTCGGCAGCGATCTCGGCGGCCTGCAGCAGAGTCGCGACCATTGCGCCGTGACCGACGAGGGTGACCTCGGTGCCGGCGCGCACGATGCGGCTGGCGTGCAACTCGCCCGGCTTGCCAGCGCGATCGACCTCGCCGCGTTGCCAATACCGACTCTTCGGCTCGAAGAACATCACCGGGTCGTTGGATGCGATCGCTTGCTGGATCATCCAGTAGCCGTCTTCGGGAGTCGCGGGGCTCACCAGTCGCAGCCCCGCGGTGTGCGCGAAATACGCCTCTGGGCTCTCCTGGTGGTGCTCAACCGCGCCAATGTGCCCGCCGTACGGAACGCGAATCACGACCGGGAACGACTGGCTACCCTCGTGCCGACCTGTCAGCTTCGCCAGCTGCGAGGTGATCTGGTCAAAGCCCGGGTAGATGAACCCGTCGAACTGGATCTCGCAGACCGGGCGAAACCCGCGCATCGCGAGCCCAATCGCGGTGCCGATGATCGCCGACTCCGCGAGCGGGGTGTCGATCACCCGATTCTCGCCGAACTCGGACTTCAGCCCCTCGGTAACGCGGAAGACTCCGCCGAGGGTGCCAATGTCTTCGCCCATCAGCAGGACCTTGTCGTCCTTCGCGAGGGC
>JBDTNW010000140.1:0-4972 GCA_039933575.1 Pseudolysinimonas sp.
GTTCGGTGTCGGAGTCGGTGTTGAGGTGCCGGCGGTCGATGCGGAACAGCTCTTCCGTGAGCTCCCGCGTGTTCGTGAGGTTGCCGTTGTGCACGAGCACGATGCCGTACGGCGCGTTCACGTAGAACGGCTGCGACTCCTGCTCCTTATTGGCATTGCCGCGGGTGGTGTACCGAACGTGCCCGAGCCCCATCGTGCCGAGCAGGCTGCGCATGTCGCGGGTGCGGTATGCCTCGCGAACCTGGCCGCTCGCCCGATGCATGTGGATGATGCTGCCGTCAGAGGTCGCGATGCCTGTCGAATCCTGGCCGCGATGTTGCAACAAACCGAGAGCGTCATAGACCTGCTGGTTGACGGGACTCGAGGAGACGATGCCGACGATGCCGCACATGCCGTGAAGGCTCCCGGAAGATTGTGACGCGAGGTACCGGGTGGTACGCCTCAGTGTCCCACAGGTGCCCGGGTGTCGCCGGAGGGTCGGCGGAGCAGGTTCTCGACCGCGTGGGCGACGGTGGCCATGAGTTCGAGGGGCGTGGTGCCGAGTACGCGACAGCGGGTTTCGATCGGCCCGTCGACCCAGAGGGTCACGAATCCGACAGCGAGAGACCAGAAGAGGTGCAGAAGTGGTTCGGGATCGCCCGGGGGAAGGGCATCTACTCGCTGTGCGTCGACGACCGACGACCGCAGCAGCTCGACGGGATCGACACCTGCGGCGGTGACCTCGGGATGCCGCAACGGGTCGCCTAGCTCGGGCCGGAGCATCACGCGAATGTGCGCCGGATGGTCGGCGGCGAAAGCGACGTAGGCGACGAGAATCTCGCGGATCACCTCGACCGGGTCGCGAGCGGCGCCGCGGGCCGCGGTCAAGCGCGTCAGGAGGAGGGCGTGCCCCTCAACGATCACGGCGGCGAACAGGGCGCCTCGGTCGGGGAAGTGATGGTACGGAGCACCGGGACTCACGCCGGCATCACGGGCGAGGCGGCGCAGGCTGACAGCACCCACCCCGTCGGCGGTTATCGTCGCCAGCGCTGACGAGAGCAGGAGCTCACGCAGATCGCCGTGGTGGTACGGCCGTGTCGCGTCCGGAGCCATCCTTTGACCCTACCGAGTTGACATCCGATCTGAACGCTGCTTAGTTAGGCAATCTAAACACTGCATAGATAGGGGCGACCGTGGCGCGCAAGACAGTTCTGGTGACGGGTGTGACGGGATTCCTCGGTGGCTATGTCGCGGAGGAGTTTCTCGCCCACGGATACGACGTGCGTGGCACAGTCCGAAATGCCGATCACCCCGGCGTCGCCGAACTACGGGACGTCGCCGCTCGGATTGGCGGGCGATTCGATGTCGCGGTGACGTCGCTGCTCGAGGACAGCGGGTGGGATGCCGCCGCCGACGGGGTCTTCGCCGTCGCACATGTCGCTTCTCCCGCACCGAAACAGCGACCGCGCGACCCGGCGAGCCTGATCCGGCCGGCCGTTGAAGGCACGCGTCGCGTGCTCGGGGCGGCGGCGAGGGCGGGCGTCGCGCGGGTCGTCGTGACGTCGTCGGTCGACGCCGTGCGCTCAGGCCACGATCTGCGCGACGGCCGCGTGCTGGATGAAGAGACCTGGTCGGTCGTCTCGCGCAGCGAGCCTTACGCACAGAGCAAGACCCTCGCCGAACTCGCCGCGTGGGAAGTCGCTCGTGATCGCGATCTCGAACTCGCGACACTCCTGCCGGCCCTCGTGCTCGGCCCGATTCGTCGCGCGGAGACCAACGTCTCGGTCGATGTCATCCGGCAGCTGCTCGCGAAGGAACTGCCTGCGCTCCCGCGGCTCGGGTTCGCCCCGGTTGACGTACGTGACGTGGCTCTCGCCCACCGACTCGCGATCGAGGTTCCAGCGGCAGCCGGTCGGCGGTACATCCTGGCGTCGGATCCGATCTGGCTCGGCGACATCGCCCGCGTGCTCGACGAGGAGTTCGGCGCGCGCGGATTCGACATCCCACGGCGCGCACTGCCGAGCGCGATCGTGAAGATCGGGGCCCGTTTCGTGCCGACACTGCGGCTCGCAATGCCGCTGCTCGATGCGCCGGCGGCGACGAGTTCGGAGCGCGCCCGCTCCGAACTCGAGTGGACGTCGCGCCCGGCACGGGAGGCGATCATGGCGACAGCCGAATCCCTCATCGCCTTAGGGGTTGTGGCCCCCACTGAATCGTGAACGTCTGCCGCTCGATGCACGGCTCGCGACCGGCGACGTCCTTCAGGTTGAAGATCGCAATGCCGTGCTCGCGATCCAGACGGCAAACGTGGCCCAGCCCCATCGTGCCGAGCAGGCTGCGCATGTCGCGGGTGCGGTATGCCTCGCGAACCTGGCCGCTCGCCCGATGCATGTGGATGATGCTGCCGTCAGAGGTCGCGATGCCTGTCGAATCCTGGCCGCGATGTTGCAACAAACCGAGAGCGTCATAGACCTGCTGGTTGACGGGACTCGAGGAGACGATGCCGACGATGCCGCACATGCCGTGAAGGCTCCCGGAAGATTGTGACGCGAGGTACCGGGTGGTACGCCTCAGTCTCCCACAGCAGACCACGAGTCGCCGGGTTCAAGGGCGGGCCCTCATGAACATCACGACGATGAAGATCACAATAGATGCGGCGACGCTGATGTATCCGAGTGTGAGACCCGCTTTCGCGATCCCCGATCCCTGCTCCCCGCTCCTTTCGATCTGGCTGAGTGCGATGTGGCCGAAAACGATGGCCAAGATCGATCCGCCGATGATGCCGAGCACGAGAGAAACGATCGCGAACCCATTGGTCGGCGCAACCCCGTAGAAGACATGGGCGGCCGGGACCGCACTCTGCGTCGGAGCGTCTCTCGAGATCCGGGTGTAACCGCGGGAACTGTCCGCGCGGCGCGAACGTAGTGCTTCGTCGGCCGCCGCAGAGCCCTCCCAGCGCCGGATTTCATCGAGTTCTGCGCTGGAGTCGATCGGCGCCCCTTCCGAAATCCGCGTGTAAGGGGCCCCCGAGCCGAAGTTCGCCGCATCGCGCTGCAGCTGTTCGAGGTACGCCTGCTCTTTCTTCTCCTCACGAGACAGGCGCGGCACGTCAGACATCAGGCTCCTCGGGTCAGCGTGGCACTAACTATATGCACGCGAAATCGGCTTGAGGGCGGCTGGGTAGCCGACACGCGAGCTGCTGTCTGCGACGACGAATCGGCCCGGCACACCAGACGTACCGCCGAACACTCAGTGCTGCGTGCCTCATCTGGGCACGCCCGATACCCTGGCTTCGTGGTGACGACTTCGTGGTGACGACCCAGCGCGACCCCTATGCCGACGCGGGTGTCGACACCGCGGCCGGAGACCTGGCGGTCGAACTGATGAAGTCGGCCGTCTCGCGCACCCACGGGTCCGACGTACTCGGCGGCGTGGGTGGGTTCGCCGGGCTCTACGACGTCTCGGCGCTCAAGGCGTTCCGCAGGCCGCTGCTCGCGACCAGCACGGATGGCGTTGGCACCAAAGTCGCGATCGCCCAGGCGCTCGACATCCACGACACGATCGGCCAAGACCTCGTCGGCATGGTCGTCGACGACATCGTCGTGGTTGGCGCGAAGCCGCTGTTCATGACCGACTACATCGCGTGCGGCAAAGTCGTCCCCGAACGCATCGCGGCAATCGTCACCGGCATCGCGGCCGCCTGCGCCGCCACCGGCACGGCGCTGGTTGGCGGCGAGACGGCCGAACATCCGGGGCTGCTGGCCGAGGACGACTACGACGTCGCAGGGGCCGCCGTGGGAGCCGTCGAAGCCGACGCGGTACTCGGCCCCGACAAGGTGCGGCACGGCGACGTCGTCATCGCGATCGCGTCGAGTGGACTGCACAGCAACGGCTTCTCGCTCGTGCGGCAGATTCTCAGCCAGCGCGGCACGGCGTTCACCGACGAGACCCCGGAGTTCGGCGGCGTTGTCGGCTCAGCGCTGCTGGAACCCACACGGCTGTACACGACTCCCCTGCTGCGGCTTCTCGACGACCTGCCTGATGCCGTGCATGCCCTCTCCCACATCACCGGGGGTGGGATTGCGGCGAACCTCGCACGCGTGTTGCCCGACGGCTCGTGGGTCGAACTCGATCGCTCAACCTGGAGCCCGCAGCCGGTGTTCCGCATCCTCAGCTCGTGGGGCGGCCTCGACCTCGAAGACACCGAAGGTACCTGGAACCTCGGCGTCGGGATGATCGCGATCGTTGCCCAGGATGCGGCGTCGGCGGTCACTCATGCGCTCACGGCATCCGGTCTTCCCGCCTGGGTCGCCGGACGCGTCACGATCGGCGCCCGCGACCTCGACGGTTTCGTGCAGGGTGCGAAAGGTGTCGACGGCGGCGCTGTGCGCCTAGTCGGTTCCTACGCAGGCTGACCGGACCGCCGAGTGAGGCGGTCGTGTGAGCTCAGGCGGTCTTCGACTCCGGCGCGTCCTCATCGGACTCGACGTCGTCGGGAGTGATGTATTCGGCCCACTTCGCGAGGTCTTCCTCGAGTCGTGGATTACCTCCAAGCTCCTCCTGGAGGGCACCGTAGTTGGTGTCCGGGGAGAAGTACTTGAGGTCGCGAGCCACCTTGGTGTGCTTCGCTTTTTGACGGCCGCGCCCCATGCGTGACCCCCTTGATCTCAGGTTGCGAATTGAGTGAAAAGACTCGGATGACTCTAGCATGCGGCCCTTTGACGACCTTCGGCGGCCGGTACCAAGCCGGGTAGCCTGAGCGGGTGGCAGACTCCGACATCGACACCTCGGTTGTCGTCGTCGGAGCTGGGCAGGCGGGCCTCTCGGTTGGCTACTACCTCCGTCGCCTCGGCCTCGATCCTGGCAACGAATTTGTGATGCTCGATCGCGGGCCCGGAACCGGTGGGGCCTGGCAATTCCGGTGGGAGTCCCTGCGCTTGGGCTACGCCCACCGAGTTCACGATCTGCCCGGGATGGATGAGCTCGGAGTCAG
>JBDTNW010000141.1:0-4968 GCA_039933575.1 Pseudolysinimonas sp.
CACGATTAGGCCGGGGAATATCGCGAACGCGATCGTCACGGGCAAAATCATGAACACCAGCGGAACGAGCATCGCGATCTCCTTCTTTCCGGCGGATTCGAGCAGCACACGCTTCGCGTCGTCGCGGGAGTCCTGCGCCTGAGCACGCAGCACCTCAACCAGCGGGGTGCCGCGGTCGAGGGCTCCGACGAGTTGGTCGACGGTGCGACTCAGCGCGGGCAGTTGGATCTCGTCGGCGCAGCGGTTCAACGCGTCCGCGAGTGCGACACCCGCGTTGACCTGCGCGACAACGGTCGAGAGTTCGTGTGCGAGATCGCCGCTCCCCGCTCGTGACACCCGGCGGAGAGCATCCAGCACCGCCTCCCCTGCTGAGAGTGAGAGGGTCAGAAACTCGAGCACTGTCGGCAGCTCTGCGGCGATCCGATCCCGGCGCGCGCGTGCCGCCCGCGACAGCAACTGGTCGGGCGCCAGTACCCCTATTGCGACGGCGACCACCACGATCGCCCCGAGCAGAATCGGCGAGACCGCCACTGATCGCGCAACCCCCACGGAAGTCAGGATGCCGACCGCCGCGCCGGCCGCGCCGAACAACAACTGCCGTCCGCGCAGCGCCTCGACCGTGAGCATCCATCCGGCTTGTCGCAGCCGGCGCTCGACCGAGTCGTCATCCCCGAACACCGCCGCGAGACCGCGCCCGATCGAACGCACCGTCGGCGCCAGCAGCCCGCCGACGAAGGGCAGCGGTTCGGCCGGCCGTCGGTCCAGAAACTCCCGCGCCTCGGGCGAAACATCCGCGACATACGGCGCCACTCGGGAGGCGAGCCGCGTTGCCCCGACCCGCGGAACGAGCGCGAGCAACGTCCAGAATCCGAGACCCATCAGGATGCCGACCGGCACCGCGAGGGCGAGCAGCGGCGTCACGCGAACCACCTCCGCTCTTCGGGAAGTCGGCCGAGCGCAATCATGATCCGGTAGGCGACGACCGTCAGCGCGAGTCCGATCCCCAACAGTGCGAGGCCCGCAGGTGTGTTGTACGCGGCGGCGGCCTCGGGTCGGGATGCCAACATCACCAGCACGACCCACGGGGCGACGACGCCGAGGCGGGCTGCACCGCGCACCCAGGATTGCCGTGCCTCGACCTCGGAGCGCAGTGCCAGGTCGGCTCGCAGCGACGTCGCGAGCGCCCTCAGGATCGACGGCAGTTCCGAGCCGCCGACCTCGCGGGCCATCTTGAGCGTTTCGACGATGCGGTCGGCCACGGGATCCGCGAGATCGGCCTTCAGCCCGTCGAGGGCAGACGCGAGGTTGCCCGACCCGAGCGCCCGCCGCTCGAAAGCTCGAAACGCGGCCCGAGTCTCGACCGGGCCAACTTCAGCGAGCGCCCCGACCGCTTCCGCGAGCGGAACACCCGCCCGGATGCCGGCCACCAGATGATCGACCAGATCCGGCCAGGCCACACGGGTCGCTTTACGCAGCGCACGCGCGCGGACCCCGAGCACGGCGAGCGGGATCGACGCCCCGACCGCCGCCGCACCAAGCGCCAGAGCCGGCACCGGGGCCACCGCGAGCACCACGGCTCCGAGCGCCACGCCGACCAGCACACTCACCGCGATCGGAACCCCCACCGCCACCCGGCCGAGCCCGGCCTGCGTCAGACGCACCCGCAATCCATCCAGCACTTTCGGCCGCACGATTCGGGTCGCGGACGCCGGCCACAACCACGGCGAGACGACAAGCAACACCCCGGCACCCAACAGCAGCCCGGCCGCCACGATCATCGCGATCCCCGCAGGTAGGCGGCAGGGTCGACGCCCGCGCGGGTGAGCTTTTCGCGTTGCACCGGGAGGTCGCCCGTCGCGACGAGGTCGGCCCCGCGCCGCTCGAACAACCGAGTCGACTCGACCCCGGCATCCACCACCCGACCCGTCGGAGCGACGATCTCGACCACGTGCCGGTGCCCGGTGCGGTCGAGTTCGGCGTGCACGACGAGGTCAATCGAGTGAGCGACGGTCGGCACGACGAACGAGGCGTCGATGTTGCGGCCGGCGAGAAGGGGGAGGGTGCACAGCTTCCGCAGCGCGTCGGATGCCGAGTTCGCGTGCAAGGAACACATCCCCGGCAGCCCCGAGTTGAGCGCAATCAACAGGTCGAGCGACTCGGCCTCGCGTACCTCGCCAACCACGAGCCGGTCGGGGCGCATCCGGAGTGCCTCTTTCACCAGCCGTCGCAACGAGACCTCGCCCGTTCCTTCCAACGAGGACTGCCGGCACTGCATCGCCACCCAGTCCGGCGCCGAGACGGCGAGTTCGAAAGTCTCCTCGACGGTGACGATCCGCTCCTCCGGCCGCGCCGACCCGAGCAGCGCACCGAGCATTGTCGTCTTGCCCGACTGCGTGGCGCCCGAGACCAGGATGTTGAGTCCAGCCCAAACGGCGGCGTGCAGAAACTCGGCGGCCTGAGGCGAGAGCGACCCGAGCCTCACGAGTTCGGTCAGGTTGCGCATCCCCGATCGGAACTTGCGGATGTTGACCGCCCAGTTGGTGCGCGTGATGTCGGGGATCGCGACGTGCAGCCGCGACCCATCGGGAAGAGAGGCGTCAACAAATGGCGAGCTCAAATCGACGCGGCGACCCGTGGAGCGCAGCATCCGCTCGACCAGATCACGCACGTCGGCTTCATCAAGGTCGAGATGGATGCGTTCCGACACCCCGTCACGCGCGATAAAGATGCGAGAAGGGTCGTTGATCCAGATCTCTTCGACGCTCGGATCATCGAGTAGCGGCTGAAGCGGCCCGAGTCCGGTCACGGCGGCGATCACCTGGCGAGAGACCGCAGCTTCGTCGCCGAGAAGCGGTGCCGACCCACCGAGTGCGTGCTCCGAGTAGCTGCGCACCTCATCCCGCACGTAGCGATCGACGAGGTCACTGTCGGCCGCGACGTCGACTCCCTCGCGCCGCACGCGCTCGCGCACCTTGTCGGTGATGAGGTCGAGCGCTGCGGTCACCCCGCCATTCTGGGAACGAGTGCTCAGGCGACGTCGAGTTTCTCCACAGCTCGCACCCCGTCGCCGCATGGCGAGGTCGCTATTGCCGACGCCGACCGGCAAGCTGTGACCGTGACCGACACCGCAGCATCCGCGATCGTGTCACTCGAACGCCTGCGGGCATCCCTCGCTGATCCGGGCCTGCAATTGCCGCTCGACGGGGCCGCCGAGCACCGGGAGGCCGCGGCCGCGGCCGTGCAGCAGATCGACGACTACATCCGCCCGCGTCTTGCCGACCTCGATGCCCCGCTGCTCGCGGTCGTTGGCGGGTCGACCGGGTCGGGCAAGTCGACGATCGTGAACGCGCTGGTCGGTACCCCCATCACCCGCGTCGGTGTCATTCGGCCGACGACTCGGCAGCCGATTTTGGTGCACGCGCCCGGCGACGCGGAGTGGTTTGCGTCGACGCGCATCCTGCCCGGGCTCGCCCGGGTGCGCGGCACGATTAGCAGCCCCGGTACTCCCGCCTCTGCCGCGGGCGATACCCCTGCGGTCTCTCGCATCAACGAGTTGATGGTGTTGCCGCACGAGCGGGTTCCGGCGTCGCTGGCGATCATCGACGCACCCGACATCGACTCGGTGGCCGACGAGAACCGTGCCCTGGCCGGCCAGTTGCTCGCCGCCGCCGACCTCTGGCTCTTCGTCACGACCGCGAATCGATACGCCGACGCGGTGCCGTGGCGGCTGCTCGAGGATGCCGCGGAACGTTCGGTCACGGTCGGCGTCGTGCTCAACCGCGTGCCGCCCGGAGCAGCCGACGACGTGCTCCCCGACCTCACCTCGATGCTCGTCGCACGCGGCCTGGCCGACGCGCCCGTCTTCGTGATCGACGAGCAGCCTCTCGACGACCTCGGGATGCTGCCGCCCTCCGCCGTGGCTGAACCGCTGAAGTGGCTCACGGGAATCGCCGGCAACCGGGTCGAGCGCACCCGGATCGCGGCCCGCACCCTCGGCGGCACGATCATCGACCTCGATCGCCGAGTCGCGCTCATCGCCGAAGCCCGCCAAGCGCAACTGGATTGGATCGTCGGTGCCGACGCGATCGCCGCCGCCGACTACGAGAAGGCGATCGAGGCCGTCGAAGCGGCAACGAGCGACGGTGCCCTGCTGCGCGGCGAAGTCCTCTCTCGCTGGCAAGACTTCGTCGGAACATCCGACTTCTTCCGCAAAGTGGAGTCGTGGTTCTCGCGCGCCCGCGACACCGTGACCGCGTGGGTGTTGGGGCGGCCGAATCCGGTCATCGACGTCGAGATGCAGATCGAGAGCGGCCTGCACGCCGTAATCGTCGACCAGGGTGGACGTGCGGCGGCGGCGACCTGGGCGGGCCTTCAGCGAAGCGCCGCCGGCCGCGACCTTGCCGCGGGCCATCCGGAACTCGCGTCGGAAAGCCCCACTTTCTCCGATACCGCCGCGGTGACGGTACGCGACTGGCAGGGTGCCGTGCTGCAGCTCGTGCGGGATAAGGCGGGCGCCAAACGCGTGCGCGCCCGGGTGATTTCGATCGGGCTCAACGTCGTCACCGTCGCACTGATGATCGTCGTGTTCGCCTCGACGGCAGGCCTCACCGGCGGAGAGCTGCTGATTGCCGGCGGGTCGGCGGTGCTCGGCCAGAAGCTCCTGGAGACCATTTTCGGCGAAGACGCGGTGCGGCAGCTCGCCGCGGAAGCGCGACGCGATCTCAGCGATCGAGTGCGTGCCCTCTTCGACACGGAGCGGGAGCGCGTCGCCACAGCGCTCGAACCGATGCGCTTCGGAGCGACCCCCGACGTGCTGCGGCGTGAATCGAAGGCGCTCCTCGACGACGTGCAACGCGCCGGGGTTGCCTCGTGACGGTTGCCTCGTGAGCGAACCGTCGTGACCGTCTCACTCGACGACCGGCTGACCGCGCTGCGCACCCTGAGCACGGCGGGCGAGGGCCGCATCCC
>JBDTNW010000142.1:0-4964 GCA_039933575.1 Pseudolysinimonas sp.
CGCGGGGAGGACGTCTTAGACGTCCGCGACCTTGCGGCCCTTGTACTCCAGGTACAGGGGGGTGCCGGCCGAGTCTTCGACGACCTTCGCGCGGTGCGGAAGGCTGTAGGTGACCTTGCCGTTCTCGATCGTCTTCACGAGCTGCACCGGGGTCGCCTTCCACTGCGAGCGGCGGGAGTGCGTGTTCGAGCGCGACTGCTTGCGCTTGGGAACGGCCATGATCTATCTCTTCTCGTTGTTGTCTGTGTCAGCCGGGCTGTCGATCTGAAGGTCGTTGAGCGCGGCCCAACGTGGGTCGTGCGCCTCCACGATCTCCTGCTCGAACCCGTCCACACGCCTCTCCCCGGTGAGGGGATCGAGGCCTGGACAGTCCGGGCGACAGACCGGCTGGAACGGCAGTGAAAGCACCACCGCATCCCTGACTACGGGTTCAAGATTCAGCTGATCGTCTTGAACCACGAAGTCGAAAGCTTCGGTCACAGAATAGGCGAAAACCTCTTGGAATTCGACTTCGACCTCGATCGTGACCGGGTCGAGACAGCGAACGCACTCCCCATGGGCGACCGTATCGATCTCGGCGGACACCAGGATGCCTTCGTGCAGACCCTCGAACCGCAGGTCGATGTGGATGTCCTCCCCCGCCCGCACGACGGCTGCGCCTTCGCCGAGTTGCTCCGGTGCGGGGAAGTCGAGGGTGCGCTCCCGCATGTCACCGGGACGATGAACGAGGTCGCGGACATTCACGAGATACGGGGAAACGGACACGATCAGCGAGTTTACTTGCGCTTTCACGTTCCGGCTCGGCTCGCGACTGGGGTGGAGTGCGACATCTAACGTGCGCGGATCAGGATGGGTACCCCTCTCACGTCGGAATCAGCCCGGATGCCGCGAATCTCCTGATCCGCGCACGTTGATGAACATGAACAACCGGTTGCGAGCCCCCGAGTAATTGCGTAGTTTGCTAACTATGCAACTACAAGCCCAGCGACCGCAGATGCGGGTCGACACCCTGAGCCGAACCTTTGCGGCCCTCGCCGACCCGACCCGCCGCGCCATCCTGTCTCGCCTCGCTCAGGGCCCGGCGACGGTCACCGAACTCGCAGCCCCGCACGCGATGACCCTCCCCTCGGTCTCCCGGCACCTGCGAGTGCTCGAGACAGCCGGGCTCGTCGTGAAGGGCCGCGAAGCGCAATGGCGCCCGTGCACCCTGGCTCCCGAACCGCTTGTCGAAGCCGACGAGTGGATGGCTCCCTACCGCGACTTCTTCGCATCCCGACTGCCGCGCCTCGCCGAGGTGCTGCGCGACTCCTCCGAAAGGAACCCGACATGACCGGCTACACCCTGACCTGGCACTTCGACGTCTCGCCCGAGCGGGTATTCCGCGGCTGGACCGAACCCGAACTGCTCGGCTGGTTCTTCAACCCCGAACAACCCACCCCCGACGAGCCGGTCGAGGTCGACCTACGGGTCGGAGGCACCTGGAGTCAGAAGATGAATGTCGACGACGAGACCCGGTACCTGACGGGTGGCGTGTATCGCGAAGTCGTCCGGGACAGCGGCTGGTCTTTGCCTGGGGTGCCGTCAACGGTTGGCCCGAGCTCGATCCCGACAACCTCGACGCCGGGCCCCAGGTGGCGATCGACCTCGCACCTGACGGTGACGGCACCCTCATGACCCTGGCCGTGTCGTTCCCCGAAGGGTACGTACCGCATCCGTTCATGCGCCAAGGCTGGATCGTGACGGTCGACCGCTTGGCGGCCGAGATTGGTGGGGTCTTCGCGACCGACCCTGCATAGCATGGATGCGATATAGCATCCTTGCTATGCTCGCGGGATGAAGGGTATGGGCAACGATCTGGTCCGCGAAGCACGGCGACGCGTCGGGTGGACCCAAAGTCGACTTGCTGACGCGGCCGGTACAACTCAGTCAGCGATTGCGCGCCTCGAGTCGGGGCGCACCTCCCCCGCGTTCGACGAGGTCATCCGGCTGCTGCGCCTGATGGGGATGGACCTCGACCTGATGCTCGTCGAACGCGACGATTCCGACTGGATCCAAGCTCAGCGGCTACTCGCGTTGTCCACAGCGGAGCGCCACGCCAAGGCCGTCGCCTTCGCCGATCAGGTACACAGGATCCGTGGACGCGCAGCCTGAACTCCGGATCGAGCCGATTCTCGCCGCCCTTCGAAAGCACGAGGTCGACTACGTCCTGATCGGCGGGCTCGCCGGAACCCATTGGGGTTCGCCTTTCATCACCTACGACATCGACATCACGCCAGAGCGAACGCGAGAGAACTTGAACCGCCTCTCGTCGGCCCTCACCGATCTCGGCGCACGAATCCGCACTGCCGCTGAGCCTGAAGGTCTGCCTTTCGCACACACAGGCGCGTCGCTGGCAGACGCCGGAGTCTGGAATCTCCGCACCCCGTACGGCGATCTCGACATCTCATTCGTACCGAACGGCACCACCGGATTCGACGATCTCACCCGCGACGCAACCCTCGACAGAATTGAGGGCGTCGAGGTTCGAGTGGCGTCCCTCGCTGACATCATCCGTTCGAAGCAGGCCGCCAATCGGCCCAAGGATCAGCGTGTGCTGCCGACCCTTCGCGAAATTCTCGCGTCACGAAACCCGCGCAATCACGCCTAGCTAGTTCTCCACAGCCGTGAACGCCTCGTCGTAGATCGCGAGCGCACGTGCACACTCCTCCGCCGTCGCGATGCACGGCGGCACCACGTGCAGCCGGTTGTCGATCACGAACGGCAGCAGCCCCCGTGCCATGAGTTCGTTCTTGAGTGCCGCGATCGTCGAGCCGGGCACGGGTTCTCGTGTCTCGCGGTCAGTGACGAGGTCGAGCGCCCAGAAGACGCCGGTGCCCCGCACTTCGCCGATCAGAGGATGCTTCGCCGCGAGGGCGAGTAGGCCGGGGCCGAGAACATCCCGACCGATCGTGGCGGCATGCTCGACGATGCCTTCCTCGTCCATCGCGTCGATCGTGGCGACGATGGCGGCCATGGCGAGCGGGTGTCCGGAGTAGGTGAGACCACCCGGGAACACCTGGTCATCGAAGGCGCTTGCGATCGACTCCGAGATGATCACGCCGCCGGCCGGGACGTAGCCCGAGTTGACGCCCTTCGCGAAGGTGATCAGGTCGGGCGTGACGTCATCCGCATTGATGTCGGGATGCTGCCACGAGAACCAGGTACCGGTGCGGCCGAAGCCCGACATGACCTCATCCAGAATCAGCAGGATGCCGAACTTGTCGCAGAGGGCGCGAACGCCCGCGAGGTAGCCGGGCGGCGGGATGAGCACCCCAGCCGTTCCGGGAACACCCTCGAGAAGAATGGCCGCGATCGACGACACACCCTCCGAGACGATGACCCGCTCGAGGTGGTGGAGGGCGCGCTCACACTCCTCTTCCGGCGTCGACGCCCAGAACTCTGAACGGTAGAGGAACGGCCCGAAGAAGTGCACGTGCCCACGGGAGTACTCGTTCGGCACCCGGCGCCAGTCGCCGGTCGCGACGACGGCCGCACCGGTGTTGCCGTGGTAGCTGCGGTACTGGCTGAGCACCTTGTCGCGACCGGTCGTGAGCCGTGCCATGCGAATGGCGTTCTCGTTGGCATCCGCACCGCCATTGGTGAAGAAGACTTTGCCGAAGGTGCTGCCGGCCTTGGCCAGGATTCGGGATGCCGCCTCCCCGCGGGCGAGGTTCGCGTGCGCGGGGGCGACCATTGGCAGCAGCGCCGCCTGCTCCTGGATCGCCGCGACAACCTTGGGATGCGTGTGGCCGATGTTCATGTTGACGAGCTGGCTCGAGAAGTCGAGGTAGTGCTTGCCGTCGTAGTCCCAGACCTCGCAGCCGTGTGCCCCGGCCACGACGAACGGGTGAAGCGATCCTTGGGCCGACCAGGAATGGAAGACGTGGGCGCGGTCGAGGTCGTACGCACGCGTACCGTCAGCGGGATCGAGGTCGGGCATGGTCATTCCTTTGCGGTGAGGTGGTCAGACATCGCGGGGATGACGGTCTCGCCGTAAACGCGAAGGGTCTCCTCTTTGTTGTCGTGCTGGAGGTATCCCGCGAACTGGTGAACGCCGATCGCCTTGAGTTGTTCGAGCTTCGCGATGTGTTCGGCCGCGGTGCCGAGGATGCAGAACCTGTCGACGATCTCGTCGGGCACGAAGTCGACGTGGTCGTTCCCGGCTTTGCCGTGCGAGTTGTAGTCGTACCCGGTTCGCCCGGCGATGTAGTCGGTGAGCGCCTGGGGAACCGCGCCGCTGTGCCCATCAGAAGCGGCGCCGTACTTCGCGACGATGTCGGCGACGTGGTTGCCGACCATGCCGCCAAACCAGCGCGACTGGTCGCGGGCATGGGCGAGGCCGGCATCCGTTCCATCGGTGATGTAGAAGGGAGCGGCGACGCAGAAGGTGATCGAATCGGGATCGCGACCGACTGCCTCCGCGGCGGCGCGCACGGTGGCGATCATCCACTTCGCGATGTCGACGTCGGCGAGCTGCAGGATGAAGCCGTCGCCGACCTCACCCGTCAGCTTGAGCGCGAGCGGGCCGTAGGCTGCGACCCACACCTCGAGTTCTGACCCAACACTCCAGGGAAACCGCAACTGTGCCCCGTTGTACTCGACCGACCGGGAGTTGCCGAGCTCGCGGATGACGTGAATCGACTCGCGCAGTTCTTTGAGCGTCGTCGGCTTGCCGTTCGTGACGCGCACCGCCGAGTCGCCGCGGCCGATGCCGACGACCGTGCGGTTGCCGTACATCTCGTTGAGCGTCGCGAACACGGATGCCGTGACCGTCCAGTCGCGGGTCGCCGGGTTGGTGACGAACGGACCCACTTTGATGCGTCGCGTCTGGGCGAGGATCGCGCTGTAGATGACGTACGGCTCCTGCCAAAGCAGGTGCGAGTCGAACGTCCAGACGTGACTGAAGCCGTACTGCTCGGCGAGTT
>JBDTNW010000143.1:0-4954 GCA_039933575.1 Pseudolysinimonas sp.
GCCACCTGGAGTTCACCGCCGAAGGCCGCTCGCGGGCGCTGCACGTGATGCGCAAACACCGTCTTGCCGAGCGACTGCTGTTCGACGTCATTGGGTTGGACTGGACGCTCGTGCACGACGAAGCCTGCCGCTGGGAGCACGTCATGAGTGAGCAGGTCGAACGACGGCTGCTCGAAATCCTCAATCACCCGACCGAATCGCCCTACGGCAACCCGATCCCGGCCCTCGAAGAGATCGGCGGCACCGCATCGCCCGCCTTCCTCGAAGGAGTCGTCAACATCGTTGAGCGCGTGCGCAACGAACCCGATTCCGTGGCCGTCACCATCCGCCGACTCGGTGAACCTGTGCAGTTCGAACCCGACCTGCTTGAGCAGTTGAAGGCTGCCGGCGTGCTGCCGGGTGCGGTCGCCAGTATCTCGGCCGCTGACGGGTATGTGCTCGTGCGGGTCGACGGTTACGGTGACGGCCTTGAGTTGCCGCCCGAAGTCGCGACTCACGTCTACGTCGCGCGCCCGGCTGGCATTGCCTAACTGCTCCACGTATAGTCAACGAGTCCTCTCGGCCACGTAAGCCGGCCGGAGGCCGTTTCGCCGGGAGTCACGTCACCCATCCTCGGCGACACGACGTGACATACGACAGGGATGGGGCCGCTGAGAGAGGCGGTGTGGCGCAGGAGTTTCTCGTGTTCTCAAGCTCACCCGAGCCGACCGGTACGCGGTCAGCAATCATTCCGCTTCCTGAGACTGCCTCGACCCCCGTTCAGCGGGTTGGGCTCAAGGCCCGGGTCTTGCCGATCCTGGTGATGGGGGTCGCCGTTCCGGCGATCTTCTGCACGGTCGCGTTGCCGGCCTACGCCTACAGTTCGACCAACCCCGTCGACGGCCGCGCGACTGCCGCGCTCGAGGCCTACAAGACTCAGGGCGCGCAAACCGTGGATGTCGTCGCGCCCGCCGCGATTGCCGTCGATCGGGATGTCTACACAGCTACGTCTGCAGCAGACATGCGTCGAGCTGAGCTCGCTGCGGCCTACCGCGCGTACAGCGGTCCGAGTGTTGCGGACCTGCTGAAGAACCCGCCCTACCCGAACTATGACCCGGCGACGATCGTCTCGCTCGCCGAGCAGTACCTGGGTGTGCCGTATGTGTTCGGCGGAAACACCCCCGCGGGCTTCGACTGCTCCGGCCTCACGCAGTTCGTCTTTGCGAACGTCGGCATTTCCCTCCCGCACTCGTCGAGCGCTCAGGGTCACATGCAGGCCATCGACCCGGCGGCCGCGCTGCCCGGCGATCTCGTCATGCTCGACGGCGGCCATCACGTCGGCATCTACATCGGCAACGGACAGATGATTCACGCACCGATGCCCGGCACCGTGGTGCGGATCGGCAAGCCGTGGGGCGACTACTGGTTCGTGCGGCCGGGTATCTGAACGTCCGGGTATCTGAGCCGCCGCTAATCGTCACCGTGCCGTAACCGACACGAGCGGTTTCCGGGTTTAGCCTGGAGCCCTCGGAACTGAGAGATCACTCGGGAGAGTCGTATGCAGAACACGGGCAGCATCCCTACCAAGGATGCCCGCGCGCTGTTTTTCATACGGCGCAGCATCCGTCCGGTCGTGCGCTGTCACGTCCCGGTCAACTCAGGCGCCTGTCGGTAACGACGGCGCCTTTTGTGTGTGCACCTCCTGTTTGGCAACGGATCTGGGGATCGAATGCCCGCAAGCCGTGCGGGCGCCTTCGAGAGGAGCCCCGAATGCGAACCCTGGTATTGAACGCCGGCTATGAGCCGTTGGCGGTGGTGTCGTTCAAACGCGCGCTGGTGCTGGTGCTGGGCGGAAAGGCGTCGATCGTCGCAAGTGACCCCGACAATCCGGTGATTGGCACCTCGGGGGCATGGGATCGCCCCTCGGTCATCCTGTTGCGGCGGTACGTCAAAGTGCCGAGCGGTCGAAACGTGCCGGTTTCTCGTCGCGGTGTGCTGCGCCGCGACCTCCAGCGATGCGCGTACTGCCCCGCTGCGGCGACCACGATCGACCACGTCCAGCCCCGCTCGCGCGGAGGTGCCGACAGTTGGGAGAACCTGGTCGCGTGCTGCCTGCGGTGCAACAACATCAAGGGCGACCGCACTCCCCAAGAGATGGGCTGGTCGCTGCGCTACATCCCGCGGGCTCCACATGGCACCGCCTGGCTCGTGCGCGGGGTCGAACGGGCGCAGCCTCAGTGGGATGAATTCCTCGCGCCTGCGGCGTGACCGTTACCTGTACGTGACTTTCCCAGCTTTGTCTCGTACTCTCGAACGGTCGCTGACCCGGAGGCATTCTTGTGACGGATAGCGAGTTCCCCGATCCAATGAGGGGACTCTTCGGCGAGATGGACGAGAACGTGAGTCGTCCCGATCTCGCTCGTACGTCAGGTGTCCCCGGAAATGCCGCTGCCGCGTCGCCCGAAAATGCCGATGTCGCGTCGCCCGGGTGGACCCTCGGTGACTCTCCCGACCTTCCCATCGATGCGGCCCCGCCCGCCGAGGTGACTTTTACTTCGCGGCGTGCGATGCGTGAAGCGGGTGGTTACCAGGTTGCGGACTCCGCGGGCTCGGCTCCTGCCGTCGTTCCGGCAACCGTGGTGCCTGCCTCGCCAACTCCGGTGACGCGCGGCGCGTACACGCCAGCCATCGCCCGCGTCACCCCGACAGCCGTGCGCTCACGACCCGGCGGTCCCGCGAAGCGCTCGAACACCCGCGACGGGGTGCGTGCTGGTCTCAAGCCCCCGCCCACGAGCCTGCGTCGCAAACTCAGCACCGCGGGTGTCATGACCGTGATCTTCGGACTGTTCGCGACGCTCGCGCTCCCTGCGTTCGCCGATCAGGGCGCTCCCACCCAGAAGAACGCCGAGCCGCTGGCTGGCCAGGCGCTCGACGTGACAGCCAGGACGACGGATACCACGACATCCATTCGGGATACCTACGGGGTCACGAATGCGGCCGATCTCAGGAAGGTCTACGCCGAGGCGCTGCGCGCGCGGAATCTGCAGGCTTACCTCGAGTCGGGGGCGCGGGCACTCGGAGATGACTACCCGTATCCCGACGCGATCAGCATCGACCAGGGCGGCGGGCTGTCACCGTTCAACTACTACTACCGAGAGTGCGTCGACTTCGTCGCCTGGCGGATGAACCGGGATGCCGGGGTCACCACCGCGCCGTGGAAGTGGGTCTGGACGAACCTCGCTCAGGGCAGCGCGCGCTACTGGAAGACTGCCTGGCTGAACAACGGCTGGGCGACCGGTACCACCCCGGAGGTTGGCGCGGTCGCCTGGCTGCCGGGCGGCAACCACGTCGCCTACGTTTCGGGCATCCTGCCCGACGGCACGGTCTTGCTTGAGGAGTACAACTGGAACCGGACACACGTCTACGGCCAGCGCATCGTTCCAGCCAGCAGCTATTACTACCTGTACGCGCCGCCTAAGTGATCCGCGTCGCTCGCTGGCGCGCCGCCCGCTAAGTCGGGTGACGAGCGTTGGCCGGGGTCGAACTCGCGCCATGTCAGGATGATCCGGTGAGACGAGAGTTCAGGCCCGACATCCAGGGTCTTCGCGCGATCGCGGTGGGTTTGGTCGTCCTCAGTCACGCGGGGGTCGCGGTTCTCGACGGAGGTTTCGTCGGCGTCGATGTCTTCTTCGTGATCTCGGGGTTCCTCATCACGACCCACCTCGTCGAGTCGATCGAGGCGAGTCGGCTTCGGTTGCGCGACTTCTACAGTCGGCGCGTCCGGCGCCTGCTTCCGGCGGCGCTCATTGTCCTCGCTCTGACCGCGGCGACCGTGGCCATCTGGTTCCCGCCGCTCATGAAGCCGAAGGCATTCGTCGAGATCACGGCGGCAGCGCTGTACGGCCCCAACATTCTGTTCGCGGTCTCGAACACCGATTACTTTGCCGGGACGGATCCCTCGATTGTCCAGCACTACTGGTCACTCGGCGTCGAGGAGCAGTTCTACCTCTTCTGGCCGCTCCTGCTGCTGCTGGCTTGGTGGGTTTTCAAACGTTCTCGTCGCGGGCTGTTCGCGGCTCTGGCGATCATCACCGTCGTGTCCTTCGTGCTCTCGGTCGTCATCACCGACTATCGGCAGCCGCTCGCGTTCTTCCTTCTTCCGACGCGCGCTTGGCAGCTCGGTGTCGGCGCGCTGGTCGCCCTGGCCGTCATCGCCGCTCCCGGAATCTCGCGACATCGATGGTGGAAAGCTCCGCTCGCCTGGGCCGGGCTGGTCGGTATCGCGGCCGCCGCGTTCCTTTACGGCCCAGAGACGCCCTACCCGTCGTGGTACGCCGCCCTGCCCGTCGTCGCGGCCGCGGCTGCGATCCTCGGCGGCACCGGAGCGACGCGCTACGGACCGGCGGCCGTGCTCGCCATTCGCCCGGTGCAGTTCATTGGCCGGATCTCGTACTCGCTCTACCTCGTGCACTGGCCGCTGATCATCGTGCCTCAGGTGCTCTTCGGCTGGCGCGAACCCCTTCCTTTCTGGGTGCCGCTCCTCCTTGCGGCGGTCGCCATCCCAATCGCCTGGCTGTTGTGGCGTTTCGTCGAAGAGCCCGGCAGACGTGGCACCTGGAAATGGACCGCGTCCCCCAAGCGAACCCTGCTCGTCGGCCTTGCAGCCAGCGTCGCCTTCGCGGTCGTGCTCGTGCCGAGCGCCTTCGTGGTTCAGCGTCTTCCCGTCGACGCGGGACGGACGGCGCCAGCGTTCGTGCTGAGCACGAGTCCGGTGGGTACCTCGTTCGTTCCGAGCAACCTCAAGCCCAACCTGTGGGCTGGTTCCAACGACATCCCCGGCGTCGATCGGCCGGACTGCGTGCGCGACTACGACAATGCCGACCCGACCGGCTGCGAGTACGGCAACGCGACCAGTGCGCCGACCGTGGCTCTCTTCGGTGACTCTCACGCCGCATCCTGGATCCCCGCCCTCGAA
>JBDTNW010000144.1:0-4953 GCA_039933575.1 Pseudolysinimonas sp.
GCACGGGTCGCTTCGGGGGTGCGGTCCTGCGGATGTATCCCGGTGCCCCCGGTCGTCAGCAGAACCGCCGGCGCAAGTGCCACGGCATCCCGAACCGCGTCGTCGATCGAAGCGTCGGCGACAACCACAGGTGCACCGACCGTGTAGCCGTGCGCGGTCAACCACTCGACGAGCAGAGGGCCGGTGCGGTCTTCCCGAGTGCCCGCGGCGGCGCCGGTCGACGAGACGATCACGATTGCGGATCCTGCCGACCCCGCCTCGGGGTGGGAGTGAAGCGCGGGCGTCCAGTGCCCGCTCTTGCCCCCGGTTTTCGACAGCAGTCGGATGTCGCCGAGCACCGCCGACGGGTCGACGGCTTTGATCATGTCGTGCAGCGTCAGCCCGGCGATCGCGACGGCGGTGAGAGCCTCCATCTCGACGCCGGTCTTCGCAGTCACGGCGACCGTGGCGGTGATGCCGATGGACGATTCGCCAGGCTCGAACTCGATCGTGACCGAGTCGAGGGGGAGGAGGTGCGCGAGCGGGATGAGTTCGGAGGTGCGCTTCGCGGCCGAGATGCCGGCGACGCGGGCGGTGGCGAGGGCGTCGGCTTTCTTGAGTCCGTCTGACATCACGAGGGCGACAACCTCGGCGGTGGTGTCGAGTCGCCCGCCGGCGGTGGCGACGCGTCGCGTGATGGCTTTGCCGCCGACGTCGATCATCCGTGCGCGACCTTCGTGGTCGAGGTGGCTCAGTTCGGAGGAACCGTGCTCGCTCATAGGTCCCACACTTCCACAGCGGCCCCCGCGTCGAGTGAGGTCACGTTCTCAGGAATCACCAGCAGAGCGTCGGACGCGGCGAGCATCGCGACCAGGTGCGACGACGAACCGCCGAGCGGTGCCACACGTCCGTCGGGCCGGCGCACCCCGCGCAGAAACTGTCGCCGATCCGGCGGCGAGGTCAGCGCCCGGTCGAGAACCCCGGTCGTGCGCACGGCGGGAGCCAGCCCGGCCAGCGAGCGCAGCACGGGCTCGACAAAAATCAGGAAGCTGAGCTGGCTCGACACCGGGTTGCCCGGGAAGCACACCACTGGAACTCCGCGATAGGTCGCGGTGGCCTGCGGTCCACCCGGCTGCATCGCGAGCACGTCGACGTGCGCACCGAGCGGTTCAAGGGTTTCGCGCACGACTTCGTACTCGCCCTCGGAGATGCCGCCGCTCGTGAGCACCAGTTCGGCACCCGCGTCGATTGCCGCGTCGAGCACCGCGCGGAACCGTTCGGCGACATCGGTCACCCGACCCTCGACGACGACGACCGCGCCGACTGCACGCACCGCGGCGGCGAGCGCGACGCCGTTTGCGTCAGGGATCTGACCCGGGCCGAGCGGTTCACCGGCTCCGACGAGTTCGCTGCCGGTGCTGATCACCGCGACCCGCACCTGCGAGGTCACGGTGACTGACGTGAGCCCCGAGGCCGCGAGTGCTCCCAGATGGCGGGATGCCAGCCGCACCCCCGACGCAACCAGGACGGCACCAGCAAGAAGATCTGATCCCACTTCACGCACGTACTCGCCGGAGACCCTGCCCCGCGCGATCGAAACTGTCGACCCGCTGACCTGCGTGTCCTCGACGGGCACCACGGCATCCGCGCCCTCAGGAACGGGCGCGCCGGTCATGATGCGCACGACCGTGCCAGCCAGCAGGGGTGCTGGCGTTCCGGGGGCGGCGGCGATCTCACCGACGAGCGGCAGGTCGACGGGGGCTGCGACGACGTCGGACGCGCGAACCGCGAACCCGTCCATCTGCGAGTTGCGAAACGGCGGTAAAGGGATGGGCGACACGACGTCGGATGCCGTCACCCGGCCGAGGGCGTCGGCGAGCGGCACGACGTCAGACGACCGCACGCTCAGACCCCCGAGCAGGGCACGGACGCGCGCCTCATGCTCGGCGACCGGGGTGCGGGGCACGGCTCAGTACCGGGGGAGCGACGGGTCGACCGTGACCGCCCAGGCGTCGACACCGCCCGTGAGGTGTCGCACGTTGGTGTAACCGCGCTGCACCAGGATGTTGAGTGCGCGGGACGAGCGCACGCCGTGGTGGCAGTAGACGACGATTTCGGCATCCTCATCGAGTTCGCTGAAGCGCATCGGCAGTTCGCCGAGCGGGATGAGTTTCGACCCCGGGATCTCGACGATCTCGTTTTCCCACTGCTCGCGTACGTCGAGAAGGATCGGAGCGTCGCCAGCGAGCAGCTCGGACTCGAGTGCTTCGGCAGTGACGGTGCGATCGGATGATTCCTCGGCCATGGCAGTCCTCTCCTCGAGCGACCCGGGGCGCGGAGCCTCAGGATCGCGACGGTACTCGATCTCGCGGGTGCGCCCGGTCAGCGCGTCATACGCGGCGACCCGGCCGAGCAGCGGTTCGCCGACCCCGGTGATGATCTTGAATACCTCGGTCGCCATCATCGAGCCGATTACTCCGCAGACGCTCGGCAGCACCCCGACGATGTCGCAGCTGTCGCTGGTCGCGCTGGGGTCTTCAGGGCTCTGCCTTTCAGGAAAAAGATCTCGATAGTCGATCCCCTTGTCATCCCACGCGACGCCGACTTGCCCGGCATAGCCGAGGGCCGAACCCCACACCAGAGGGATGGCACGAATCGCCGCCGCGTCATTGGCGAGGTATCGGGTAGCTGGGTTGTCGCTCGCGTCGACCAGAACGTCGACGTCGAGCAAGATGTCGAAAGTCTTGCCCTCGACGAAGCGCGTGGTGGAGACCCGGATGTCGGCCTCGGGCGCCAGCGCACGTAACCGTTCGGCAGCCGACTCTGCCTTCGCGCCGCCGAGATCGTTGTCGGTGTGCAGAGTCTGGCGGTGCAGGTTCGACTCGGCGACGGTGTCGTCATCGACGACGGTCAGGATGCCGACCCCGGCCGCCGCGAGAATCGGCAGGATGGCACTGCCTAGTCCACCGGCCCCGATCACCAGAACGTGCGACTCGGCGAGTCGCCGCTGGGCGTCGTCGCCAAACCCGACTAGGACCCGTTGGCGGGCGAAACGCACCGAGGTGGGATCAACGGCCATGTGCTGATTCTTCCAGGCTGCGGTCGGTGGCGCTGTGCCGAAAACCGCGCCGAAGTGACTACCAGTCCCGTGGTCCAGTTTCGCTTCGAATGGGTTCGGGGCGCCTCTGCAGACCCGACGTCGCGCCTCGAGTGCTGCGGCGCGACTGTGCCGGCAGGCCGTGTACCTCGATGTAGTGCTCGCGCATCCCACGGCGAACCGCGTGCCAGATGATCGTGTAGGTCAGCCAGATGCTCAGCCCGACGGTTGCCGCCACGATGAGCACGACCACCGCCAATGTCGCAGCGGCTGTTGTCGCCCATGCAGCAAAGAAGTTCCCCAGATCCATGCGCCCACGGTAGGTTCGCGGCCCCTCCGCGTGGCAGACCCCCGACGTGGGGTCGCGTACGGTGCCCTCGCCGGAGACCGTGAATACGGTTACAATTCATTGATTGCAACGCATATGCGGAGATGTGGAATGAACGAGTTCAAGATCAGTGAGGCTGCGGCCCTGCTCGGCGTGAGCGACGACACCGTGCGCCGCTGGGGTGAGGCAGGCAAACTCCCGATCCGCAAGGGTGAGAACGGCCGTCAGGTCGTCGCGGGCACCGATCTGTTGCCCCTCCTTCAGGAACCCGAGACCGCTTCGGCGCTCTCCGAAGCCTTCCCGCTCGCGAAGGCCTCGGCGCGCAACCGGTTCACGGGAATCGTCACCGCCGTGACCAAAGACGGCGTGATGGCGCAGGTCGTGATTCAGGCCGGGCCGTTCCGGGTGGTCTCCCTGATGTCCCGCGAAGCTGCCGACGATCTCGGCCTCGAACCGGGGATGCTCGCCGTCGCGAGTGCGAAAGCCACCGTCGTCACTGTCGAAGTCCCGACCGATAGCTAAGCGACGCATCGATGAAGAGGTTCCTGCCGGTCGCCGCCATGGTTGCGCTCCTCGCCGGCTGCTCGACCCCGGCCGCGACGCCGACCGAGAGCACCACCCCGGATACTCTGACCGGCACCGTCACCGTGCTCGCCGCCGCATCCCTGACCGGTTCGCTCGACGACGTGGTGACGGCCTTTGAGGCTCTGCACCCGAACGTGAAGGTGACGATCTCGTACGGCGGTAGTTCGGCGCTCGCCGCACAGATCGTCGCGGGATCCCCCGCCGACGTGTTCTTCTCGGCCAACGAGTCGACGATGAAGACTGTCACCGACGCGGGTCTCACGGTCGAGCCGAGTGTCGTGCTCGAGAACGTGCTCGAGATCGCCGTGCCAGCGGGCAACCCCGGCAAGGTGACCGGACTCGCCGACTTCGCCAACCCCGATCTGACCATCGCGTTGTGCGACCCGGCCGTACCGTGCGGCTCGGCCGCCGCCAAATTGTTCGCCTTGGTCGGTATCACGCCCTCGGTTGACACCCTGGAGGAGGACGTCAAAGCGGCGCTCACCAAAGTGTCACTCGGCGAGGTCGACGCCGCGCTGGTCTACGTGACCGACGTCAAGGCTGCCGGCGACAGAGTCGAGGGCATCGAAGTGCCTGAGGCTCAGCAGATCATCAACAAGTACCCGATTTCGCTGCTCACCGACGCAAGCAACCCGGATGCCGCACGGGCGTTCATCGACTACGTGCGGTCAGCGGCCGGCGTGAAGGTCTTTGTGGACGCTGGTTTTGCAGCCCCGTAGACGTGTTGGCCCGGTCGTCGCGATCCTTGCGGCGGCAGGTCTCGCGCTGCTCGTCCTTCCTCTTCTCGGACTGCTGTTCCGCGCGCCGTGGGGGCAGATCCCCACGCTCGTCGCCGGTGACGTGGTGCTCCAGGCGCTCGGACTCTCGCTTCTGACCGCCGTGATCTCGACGGTGCTGTGTCTGGTCTTTGGCATCCCGTTGGCGGTGTTGCTGTCGCACTCGGTGGGGTGGCCCGTCATCCCGC
>JBDTNW010000145.1:0-4941 GCA_039933575.1 Pseudolysinimonas sp.
TTCGAACCCACGAGACATTTCTGCCCACCAGTTTTCAAGACTGGCTCCATCGGCCACTCGGACAGCCCTCCCTGGCAGATCCGAGTCCTGATCGTAACGGAAGGATCCGGTTCAACCCTGGAAGTGGCGTGAGAGAACGTCGGCGAGGCCGTCGGCGAGATCGGTGCCGGTGACCTCTGAGGCGACCGCGATGACTTCTGGGGGTGCCTGTCCCATCGCGACGGCCACTCCGCCCCCGGCGACCGTCCACTCGAGCATGTCGATGTCGTTGCGGCCGTCCCCCACCGTCAACACTCGGGATGCCGGGATGCCGAGCGCGGCTCGGACGCGTTCGAGGCCGGTGGCCTTGTTGACGCCATCCGGCGCGATGTCGAGCCACGCCGTCCATCCCACGTTGTAGGTGACCTTGTGCAGCCCCATCCGCTCGACGACCGCGAGAAAGTCGTCGATCGCGTGACCGGGTGAGATGACCACGACGCGAGTCGCGGCAACCGAGAGGAGGTCGTCGAACGACGATTCGCGGCTGGATGTGGCGAGCGCACGATCCGGAAACGATCCGGTGTAGCGAAACACCCCGTCGGCATCTTCGACGGCAAATGACGCGTGCTCGAGGTGGCCGCGGATCGTGGTGAGAACCTCGCTGGGGTCGAACGTCTCAACGTGATCGCGCACGTATTCGATCGGGCCGAACGGGTCGCGGCGAAGCACCAGGGCTCCGTTGGCACATACCAGGTAGCTGGGGGTGATCCCCAGTTGCGCGATTATCGGAAGAGTCATTGACATCGATCGACCGGTGGCGAGCATCACTTCGTGGCCGAGATCCCGCACCCGATGGATGGCGTTGGTCACGGCATCCGAGATCGTGCCATCTTCTTGAAGGATCGTGCCGTCGATGTCGAGCGCGACGAGCCAGCGCCCGTTCACCGGCATCATTCGTTCACCGACATCATTCGTTCACGGGCATCGCTGTGGGCTGAGCACGTCAAGCCCGAGGAACGGCCGCAGCGGCTCCGGCACGACGACCGAGCCATCCTTTTGCTGGTGCGTCTCGAGCAGCGCAACGATCCACCGGGTGGTCGCGAGAGTGCCGTTGAGGGTTGCGACAGGAGCCGTCTTGCCTTCCGGGGTGCGGTAACGGATGTCGAGCCGACGCGCCTGGTAGGTCGTGCAATTGGATGTCGAGGTGAGTTCTCGGTACGCGCCCTGCGTCGGCACCCAGGCCTCGACGTCGAACTTGCGGGCGGCGCTCGAGCCGAGGTCGCCGGCCGCGATGTCGATCACGCGATACGACAACCCGAGGGACTGCAGCATCCCCTCCTGCAGCTCGAGCAGACGCTCGTGCTCGGCTTCGGCATCCGCGGGGTCGATGTAGGTGAACATTTCGAGTTTCTGAAACTGGTGCACACGGATGATGCCACGGGTGTCTTTGCCGCCCGAGCCCGCTTCCCGGCGGTAGCAGGTGGAGATGCCGGCGTAGCGCAGCGGGCCGTTCGAGACGTCGATGATTTCGTCTTTGTGGTACCCGGCGAGCGCGACCTCGCTCGTGCCGGTCAGGTACAGGTCGTCGCGTTCGAGGTAGTAGATCTCGTCGGAGTGCGCTCCGAGAAACCCGGTTCCCGCCATGATGTCGGGCCGCACCAGGGTCGGGGTGATGAGGGGCGTGAACCCCGCGTCCAGTGCTCGTTGCAGACCCATCTGGATGAGCGCGAACTCGAGTCGCGCCCCGACGCCTTTGAGAAAGTAGAACCGCGAACCGGACACCTTCGCGCCACGCTCCATGTCGATCGCGTCGAGAAGTTCGCCGAGCTCAAGGTGGTCGCGCGGTTCGAAGTCGAAAGTCGCCTTCGCTCCCACCTCACGGAGGGTGACGAAGTCGTCTTCCCCCCCGGCCGGGATGCCGTCGATAATCACGTTCTGGATGGCGCCGACGACCGCCGTGAACTGCTCCTCGGCATCCGCTACCGCTGCCTGAGCTGCTTTGACCTGCGCGGCGAGATCTTGGGCCTGCGCGACGAGGGCGGCCTTCTCATCCTTCGCGGCGACGGCCACGGTCTTGCCGAACGCGTTCTGCTCCGCTCGGATGCTCTCGAACGCACCGATCGCCGCGCGCCGGGCGAGGTCGGCTTCGATCGCCACGTCAACGGTGGTCGGCGAGACACCCCGCGCCTCCTGCGAACGGCGGACGACATCGGGATGGTCGCGCAGCAGCTGCGGATCGATCACGGTCACCATCCTATTGACGCCGTCGCACCCCTCGGCCCCGCCGCGAGCGTGCGCTTAGGGTTGGTTTCATGACCGCTGCCGCCCCCTTTGCGATGCGGCGCGCGGCAATCGTCTACAACCCGGTCAAGGTCGATCGAGCGAAACTCGTAGCCTCGGTGAAGGCTGTGGAGAAAAGTTCCGGCTGGGCGAAGAGCCTGTGGCTCGAGACGTCGCAGGAGGATCCCGGCGGCGGGATGGCTCGTCGAGCAATCGCCGAAGGGGTCGAGGTCGTGCTCGCCGCGGGCGGCGACGGAACCGTGCGCGCCGTCGCCGAAGGTCTGCGCGGTTCGGATGTTGCGCTCGCCCTGCTCCCCTCCGGTACCGGCAATATTCTGGCTCGCAACCTCGCACTGCCCCTCACCAACATGGACGACTCGGTGCGCACGGCATTCACCGGTCAAGACCGCGCAATCGACCTCGGAATGGTCACAATCACCCGACCCGACGGTTCGCTCGAGGAGCACGCTTTTGTCGTAATGGCAGGGCTCGGACTCGACGCCAAGATGATCGCCAACACAAACCCCGAGCTGAAGAAGCGCGTCGGCTGGCTCGCCTATGTGGATGCCATTGCCCGGTCGGTGCGGGACGCCGAGCAGGTGCGGGTGACCTTTCGAGCTGACGACGGTGAGCTGCGAACCATGCGCGCCCACACCGTGCTGGTCGGCAACTGCGGCCTTCTCCCGGGCAACGTGCTTCTGCTGCCCGATGCTGAGATCGACGACGGTGTCTTCGACATCGTCGCGCTGCGTCCCGAAGGCTTCGCAGGCTGGGCGCAGATCTGGGTGAAGATCATCTGGGAGAACGGGGTGCTGCGCCGTAGCTCGGTCGGTCGCAAACTCGCCGGCCCTTCGCGCGACATACGCACGCTGCGCTACTTGAAGGCGACGACCTTCGAGGTGTCGCTCGACCGACCCGAAGATTTCGAGCTCGACGGCGACGACTTCGGCATGGTCACGGCCTTCCGTGCCGTGATCGATCCGTTGGCGATCTCGGTGCGGGTTCCGGCTTAGCGCCGCACGACCGCCGCGACGACGGTTCCGACCAGAGCAAGCGCCGTCGCTGCGATCAGCCAGGGCAGCAGGTCGACGAGCACGGCATCCGCCTGCACCCGGGCGAGGTAGATCACCAGATTCTCGGCTGAGAGCGGGATGCCTCCCGAACTCACGCGCCCCGGCGCAACCAGCCCGTCGAGTCGGGCGATCTCGAGTGCGACCGCCACGACCGACCCTCCGAACACCAGCGCGGCGACTCCGGGCACCGCGAGGGAGACGACTAAATGCCGACGTCGGCCGACCGTGGCCCAGGCGACCAGCGCGAGCACTGCGGCAACCACAAGCGGTCCGCCTGCAACCGCCACCGCTCTGGCCAGGGCGCGATGCTCGGTCGAAACCCCCGGCAACATCCCGGTGGCCAAGGACGGCTCGAAAGCCGCAAGCGCGAGGGATCCGATGGCGGCCCCAATGAGCACACCTGCGAGCGCCGGCAGGATCCAGGTGGGGGGTAGTCGGCTGGCGCGGGGGGGGTCGTCGAGGTCCATGGCGGGCGCTTCCGGCGGAACGGCCTCACCGGCTTGACCACGCTGGAACCGGCGCGGGTATCGGGGGTCGACGGGATCGGTCACGGTCACCCGCGGGACGCGAGCCGCATCCGGAGCCCGCCAAGCACCACGGCCGTCACCGCCGCGAAGATCGCCCCCAACAGGATCGCCGGCGCGTACTGCTGCATCGCCCAAGACAACTGGAGCGCCACGTAGCTACTGTCATTGTTCGCCAGGTCTTGCTGCGCCACCGTCTCATACGACCGCGCGGCAAGTTCGGCCGCGACGACCGCGAGCACAATCCCCGTAGCCGCGAGGAGTACCGAAGACGCGGCCGCAGCCACCAAATACCTGAGACGCACGTCAACGCACCCGGGTTCGGAACGCGCCGAGCACCAGCCCGCCGCAGAGGGCGACAATCCCGCCGACGAGGAGCGGGGCGGGCAGTTCAGACTGCGCCCACACCCACAGCAGGTCGGCGGAGCCAGTGGCGGACTGCGACGCAGTAGCGGTCGTCACTAGCTGGAGGAACAGCCAGATCGACAGCACCACGAGCAGCGCCCCACCGCCGAACAGAATCCGTTCCGACCAGATCGGGCGCGCGATCCCATCGACGGCTGGGTCGATGTCGATCTCGGATGCCGGCCGCTCGAGCGGTGCAGTGCTGCGCACCGAAGCCGGCGGGGTTGCGTGCGGTGCGACGAGTTCAGCGGCTGCGGGCCGACCGCCGCTCAAGCGCACCGGCGCCCGGCGCTGGGCGGGATCGTCGGGAGGGTCAAGGGGCTCACCCTGAAAGCCGCGCTGGAACTGCGCCGCGTAGCGCGGGTCCACCCCTGAGTCGCCCTTCG
This sequence comes from Pseudolysinimonas sp., assembly GCA_039933575.1. Lineage (GTDB taxonomy): Bacteria > Actinomycetota > Actinomycetes > Actinomycetales > Microbacteriaceae > Pseudolysinimonas_A. The sequence goes on from JBDTNW010000145.1 coordinate 4,648, forward strand.
CCATCCAGTCCGCCCTTCTTCTTACCGGTCAGGCTCCGCCGAGAGGATGCCACGCAGCCAGTCTCGAGCCTCCACGAAAACGTCGTCGCCATAGCGGGGACGCACCTCGACGTGCTGCTGATCGGCACGCGGATACGAGCCGAGGAACATCACGTTCGGGCTGAACCGTTTGAGGCCCAGCAAGGCGTCGGCGACCCGTTCGTCATGGATGTGGCCATCGAGGTCGATGACGAAGCGGTAGCGGCCGAGGGCGTCGCCGATCGGCCGGGATTCCAACAGGCTCAGGTTGACGCC